>JAFSXN010000201.1 GCA_017444015.1 Lachnospiraceae bacterium
CCAAGCCTCTTCGCGATCGGTCCGATGATGCAATCAGGAGATGCGCTGATAATAAGATCATCCGGTCTTTTCTGCGCCAGATACCAGTCGGAGATCCTGCTTTCGTATTTATCCCAGTAGCGTTCGATCTGTTCATCAAAATCATCTATCATTGTCAGATAACTGAACATTCTTCGCTGCAGCTGATAATTCGGAAGTTTTCCCAGCTTGTGCTTTATCAGAGCGCCGAGCATCCCCGGCAGATAGGTGACCCACAGCCTCGGATGGCGCCTGATGCACCACAGAGCAAAGCCTATGGAGCAGTCCGAATAAAAGATCGTTCCGTCAAAATCATATACATTCATATAATTCTCCAAAAATGATGATATATCATTCAATAACCCCAACTTCTTTTGAATTATAACCTCGCACCATTCAGCTTGTTTCACCTCCCTTCATTCTTTTTGATGAATGCTTCTAACAAGGCCTGATTCCTCTGCTGCAGCAGATATCCAGCAAGTAAGTCCAACGGCAACACTGTCCGCGACCTTTGGCGGATCGGGTAATAGTTTGTGGGGGCTTTCGGCTCTCCCGGTCGCTGTTCTCTCTTGTCTATGGTCTTATTATGGCTCTATTGTACCCTATAGTCTCCTGACATAATTAATAATATTGTACCCAATATTTTGTCTATTATGTCTATTGTGCCCTATATTGACTTGTGCTATAATCTCATTGTAAGGTGGAAAAGGTGTCAAAATATCAGCGGCTCCCCCGGGCCTGATTTACTAACCCCAAAAATGGGGATGTCAGCTCCAATTTCGAATACGACCTTACAGAAAGGATTATTTAATGGAAGAGAAAAAAAGCCGGTACACCCCGGCGCAAAACAAGGCTACCCAGAAATATATCAAGGAGCACTTAGAAGAAATCAAAATCCGCGTTCCAAAGGGTCGAAAAGACTATTACAAGGGCGCAGCCGCCGCAATCGGCCAGTCTCTTAACCAATTCGCCATCACGGCTATGGATGAGAAGATTGAGCGGGATGGTTTTGCATGATATACTATCGAAAAGAAAGAAGGTGTAATTATGAGCAGCAGAGACTACGCAAAATCCCTAATTGACCAAATACCTGAAAACAGGCTGTTTTACATCATCTCTTATCTTCAAGGAGCAAGTATTCCGGACGAAATCCCAAACGATGAGACCTTAAACGCTATGGCTGAAGTTGATGAAATGGTCCGCACCGGGTCCGGAAAAGCTTTCACCGATTTGGATCAGCTTTGGTCTGACCTGGAGGATGAGTAAACGCTTATAGTTAAGAAGTCCACTCAATTCAAGAAAGATTATAAACGCTGTCAGAAGCAAGGTCAGAATATGGACCTCTTAAAGGATATTGTCGCCACCCTTTCCATACCTGCTTTGTTGCCACCAGAGAAAAATGATCATCAGCTGTCATCCCCATCAGACAGCCCTCAATCACTGATCCTGTCGGGCTTTTTCGACTACAAATCTAACTACACTTTTGACTGCAATGCTCCCTAAATAACAGATGTAATCGATGGATTTTGACGAAACAGTCAACGAAAGTGTAGGTACACAAAGCGCCGTGTTTATGCGGTTTGGGACCACTTACACGGCGTTTGTTAAAACTTGATAGAAATTTCTGCGGAGAATGGGACTTGAACCCACACGACTGCAATAGTCACCAGATCCTTAGTCTGGCTCGTCTGCCAATTCCGACACCTCCGCCTGACGACTCAATTATATTACCACTATCAATATCAAAAATCAACAAAAATATTTTTCCCCAGTGTCTGCTTCTGAGACCCGCTCCCAAATCCGGCGGAAATCGGCGCCTACAGGCTCACCTGCCCGTTTCTCATCCTCCAATCGATGCAGCGCTGGAGATAGTCGATATATTCCTTGTTCTTGCAAACGCCTTTCCCCTCGATATCCGAGATCTTCGCTACGTCCATCCCGTTGCAGCGGGTCGTTTTCATAACGATATTGAGAGGCTCCGCGTCCGTGTCGTTCGCGATATAGGTTCCGATCCCAAAGGCTGTCCTGGCGCGCCCCTTAAAATGCGAATTGATCCGATCCGCCCGTTCAAAATCCAGACTGTCGCTGAACAAAAGCGTCTTTGTCGCAGGATCAATCCCTAACTCCTTGTAATGAGCGATCATCTTTTCGCCCCACTCGATCGGATCCCCGGAATCGTGCCGGACGCCTGAAAACAGCGTCGCGTAGGTCAACTGAAAATCCCTCAGGAAGCAGTCCGTTGTAATCGCGTCCGTCAGCGCTGTCCCGTTTAAGACACCGTACTCCTTGACCCAGGCATCCAACGCATACCAGTTGGAATAGGCAGGATTATGCTTGTGATTTCCCTGTCCGACGCACATGATCCACTCATGCGCCATGGTGCCGGAGGGCTTGACATTATGCTTCTTTGCAAGATAGACATTTGAGGTCCCAACAAAGGTCGAACCCGGAAAGACAGCCTTCTTCAGCTTCTTTACCGCCAGATCCTGAGCTTCCGCGGACAGTCTCCTCCGAAGTCCGAACTCACTGAAAACAGAGATATTATACTTCCCCGTCGCAAGCCAGTCGATCTTTTCCGCAAGCTTCTGCTCAAAGCGCTGATACAGCTCATCATAATCATACTTCATCTTGAAATAGACTTCATTGACGATCGCAAGGGTCGGGATCTCATACATCGAGGTATTTAGCCAGGTTCCCTTCGTTTCGATCGTAAGCCCATGCTCCCCCTCCGCGCGGATCTCAAAATCCGCGTACCTGGGCTTCCAGAGACGTAAAAAATCCACATAGGAGCCCTTGATCCACGTAATATTGTTCAGATATTCAAGCTCCTCCTCCGTAAAGCGCAGATCACAGTACAGCTGGATCTGACGCTTGATCTCCTCTACCATTTCCGGCGTAAAGAAAACCCCTTCATTCCTGCACAGAAAGGTCCATGTCGTTTTATAATCACTGAACTGGTGATAGATGGCCTGGCCCATGCTGAATTTGTACATATCCGTTTCCAACAGGCTTGTAATGATCCGTTCCATAATTAGTCGTCCTCCGTTTTCTCCTGTAATAGTTCAATCGTCTCCGAGGCGCTCTCCTCCATAACGGTATCCATATCCTCCTTCGACAGCTCTCCCAGATCGATCATCCGGTCAATAGCCTCAAGCGCCGCAGCATCGCCCGCTTCCGCCGCACGCTTATACCAGCGAAGCGCTATCCTGCCATCCTTTTTCGTGCCAAGTCCCTTGCTGACCATATATCCTGCATTGATCATCGCCGTCGTATCCCCGGC
This sequence comes from Lachnospiraceae bacterium, assembly GCA_017444015.1. Classification (GTDB taxonomy): domain Bacteria; phylum Bacillota; class Clostridia; order Lachnospirales; family Lachnospiraceae; genus UBA2868. Next base: position 3,299 of record JAFSXN010000201.1, read on the forward strand.
TTCCGCAGCCTTCTGATACCAGGAAAGAGCTTCCTCATTATCCTCTTTCACCCCCTGCCCTAAGGCATACATCCTGGCGATATAATTCATAGCGGAGGTCCTTCCTGCTTCGGCAGCCTTTAAAAACCACTCCATTGCCTTCTCATAATCCTGATCGACCCCGCTGTCCTCGGAATAATACATATAGGCAATAGAGCTGCAGGCATAGGCGCTCCACTCCCGTTCCGGAGCGTTCGCCGCGGTTTCAAAGCAGGCGATGGCTTTCTTCGCATCCTGCTCATAACCTCCGAGCCCTTTCTGATACAGGTCTCCCAAGCCGCAGTTGGCCTCAATACATCCATTTTTTTCCGCTTCCTTATATAATAAAACCGCCTTATCCAGATCCATATCCGTTCCGCGGCCCTTCTGATACAGCATCCCAAGAGCCAGCCTTCCGAGGTCGCTTCCCTGTTCTACCGCCTTCTCATATTGGGTCTTAGCGCTCTCATAATCTTCCTCCGCCTCCGAGATCCTTCCGAGAAAGTAGCTTGCTTCCGCGTTCTCCGAGATCTCCAGCACCTTTGAAAAATACTCCCTCGCCTGCTCCAGATCTCTCGATACACCCTCGGCGTAATAGCAGCGCCTGCCCTCCTTCAGAAGCTGTTCCTGCGTCTCAGTAACGCCCTGACCCTTAGGAACCACAATACAGCCAGTCAGAGAGACGGCGAGAACAATGCTCATCAGAACGGGCACCAGACGGGAAATCCTCTGATAGCAGAACCGGTACAGTCTGGAAGCAAGAAATGACAGGATAAAATTAAGCGGCACCAGAATGAAGAACAGCCAGAAGAATTTATGCGCGTCCGCTCCGCCCGTATAGCGGAACATAATCGAATAAATCGCCGCGTCAAAGCACCCTGTAAACATATAGATCTCAAACGACACCTCGGAAATCAGACGGGTCAGTTTGCAAAGCCACTCCGGAGCACTCTCGATATCATAAAACAGCAGAAAGAAGGCTGTCGCGCAGATCACTACCGTCACCGTCGGATAGCCGCTGTCCACGGGTCCTAACAGATTCCAGTTAAAGAACTCCCCCTTTGCCCCAATAAAGGATACGGTCGCATTGATAAGCGTCGTCAGAACGATCAGCGCGACCAACAGGACCTTTGAAACCTTCGGCCGGTATTCCCGGATATAGACCCCGAGATAATAATAGAGGATCGGGTACAGGATCTGCCAGTAGGAGGGCGCGATATAAACGACTACGGGAAACAGGGAGCAGATAAAGACAAGGGAGCCCAAAAGGATCAGCTTTTCTCTTTTTGTGGGAAGCCCCTGCCACAGAATATTTAAAAACGGGATCAGAAGCGTCAGGCAGACATACATCCCGACATACCAGGCAAAGGTATAATTCGCAATGCTCTGGACGGATTCCTTAAAGAAATAGATCTTTCCGTAAAAATGGTTGGAAACAAAGATCTTGATAACAGAGATGACTACATAGGCCGTAAGGATCGGCACAAGGCTCAGGTAGTGCTCCTTTGAGATCGTTTTATGACACTTCAGATAGCCGGTAAGAAGCATATAGAGCGGCACACAGATCAGGAAAAACCACCGGGCAGCCGTCATAACATACATTTTCGCGCCCTGCATCGGAGTATAATAATACCCGCAGTTCAGATAGAAATGAACGCATACCACAAACAGCGCCGCAAATGAGCGAACGATATCCAGTCCTACTGCCCTGCTTTTGACTTCTCCCATAGTACCACCCCTGCAATCAGATATCTTACGGCGGGCCGTAGAGGCCGGAGCCCTTCAGCGAACGCCTGATGAGTGAAAAATAGTTGACAGGATCAGAATCCGCATCCCGTCAACTATTCCCCTGCTGATTTCCTATTTATTTCATAAGCTTACGCTTTCCGGGCAATGCCCAAAGCCCTGCCGCCTATTCCCTTTCCAGGATACCGTATACGACCGCCGCAAGAGCCGCGCCAACCAGAGGGCCGACGATAAAGATCCAGAGACTGCCAAGCGGCTCGCTGTTTCCGTTGATTGCGGAAACGATGGCAGGACCGATGGAACGGGCGGGATTGACAGACGTTCCGGTCAGACCGATCCCGAGAATATGCACTAACGTAAGGGTCAGGCCGATTACCAGGCCGCCGAAGGACCCGTGTCCTGCTTTCTTTGAGGTCACGCCGAGGATCGTCATAACGAAAATAAAGGTCAGAACGATCTCAACCAACAGCCCCGCAGGGATACTCCCGTTGACGCCGGAAAGCCCGTTGGAGCCAAAAGCGCCGGTCTTATCCATCACCTCGCCGAGGCCGAAGATCGCGGCTAACAGAAACGCTCCGACCAAAGCCCCGATACATTGCGCGATTACATAGCCGATAAAATCCGCAACCGACATACCGCCCCTGAGCAGGACACCCAACGATACCGCGGGATTGATATGACAGCCGGAAATATTTCCGATACTGTAGGCCATACCTACGATGACCAGCCCGAAAGCTAACGCCGTCAGGATATAGCCGCCCCCCCGATTCGGCATCACAGCCGACTAACATCGCCGTTCCGCAGCCAAGCGTCACAAGAACGCAGGTGCCGATCAACTCCGCAACATACTTTTTCATTTTTTACTCCCCTTTCCGATATATACTCGCGAACGCAATTAATTGCCGTTTCTGATAACGCAAACGTACTGAAATTGCGTTTGCGAGTCCGATTAATCGGCACCGAAAAGCGTTAACCAGTATAAATTGTTTCCGCCTGCGTCAATACCTCTCGGGCTTCAACCGACCGATCCGGCGCAGACTGCTTTTCTTTAAAATAAAATATCATAGCCGATATCGATTTTCAATCGTATTTCATCATTTTTTCCTTATCCTGTCCGTACCTTTCTTCAGGCAGGATTATGATGAAGCCGCGCTCTTTAATTCCCGCTTGTCCTCATACATCCTCTGATCCGCCCGGTCAAAGACATTGGAAACATTGATATCCCCGGAGGGCTCGTATTCCGCCAGACCGACAGCAATCACAGGGCCTTCCTTTCTGTCGCGGTTTTCCCTGGAAGTCTGGCGGAGCCTTTCAACAAGCTCTTCTCTCGCGGTATAATCCTCTCCCCTTAAAAAGATCACAAATTCATCCCCTCCGATTCGGAAGACCGGACTGTGTTTAAAAAGTTCACATAAGACCTTTGTGGAGGACGTGATATACTCATCTCCGGCGGAATGGCCCCTGGAATCATTGGTCATCTTCAGATCATTGAGGTCACAGACAGCGAAAGCAAACGGAAGGTAATCCATTCCTCTCTCGATATTCTCCTGAAGAGATTGTTCCAGCTCGTTAAAAGCCGTCTTGTTCCTTACGCCTGTCAACTCGTCCCGCCTTGCCAGCTCCTTTTCCGTGTTCAGTGCGCGGAGGTGCTCATTTTCCTTTCGGATCTCATCCTCGATATTCTCAACGCCAATGATCATATGCCTGCCGTCACTGGATTTCCTGGCGGTAAATCTCGTATTCTGCGTCTGCCCGTTAACGATCAGACAGTACTGACAGCTGAACTGCTTCCTCCCTTCAAGAGCGGTGAGCAGATAGTCCCGGTCCAGAACGGTAAACAGGCGTTCTCTGTCCTTCGGATGGACCAGAACGGTGGAGTTCTTTTTGGCATCCGTGAAGAAATCGTTTCCGGACTCATCGATCTTCAATTCTCCGTAGATATTATTCGAGGTATAGCCTACATAATCTCCGGTCTCCGCATCCACATAATAAATAACATCGTAATTGGACGCAAGGCTCTCGGCGATCTGGCTGAAGGTGATGTTGGCCTTCTGTTTTTCCAAAAGAGCCGTTTCCGCTGTGATCGTATCCTGAACATCCTTATCGCACAGCACAAAATGCTCTCCATCATTGGAAAGCATGACATCAAAGCGATAGTACCTGGCTATGTCCCCGAACATGATCCTGTAATTATAGGAATAAGACCTCCTGCCCTCCAGATTCTTCCGCATCGTCTCCTTGTTATACATACTCTCAGCAAAGGCACGATCGTCGGGATGGGCGTATCTTCTGGCATTTTCACGGGTCTCTTTGTAGAAATCCTCTCCGTCCTCAGGAACCTCCAGAGTCCTGTAGGATCTGCTGGCAGAGATCTCTCTGTATTTCCCGGTTTCTAAATCCACATAGTAGATCGCCTCATAATCCTTTGCAAGGCTTAAGGATACCTGCGTATAGATTTCCCTTTCCTTTCTGGCATCCGCGGTGATCCGATCCTGCTCTCTTTTCTCGTCCTCTTCGACAAAAATATGCACTACGCAGTTAGAGAGAATACATCCGACCGTATAGAACGGAGCAAAGGGATCGATCATTTGCAGGACAACAAAAACAGCCATTACTCCGCCGGCGACGCCGACTGCCAGATAGTGGATCTTATCCCTCCCCTCCGATCGCTGTGAGATAACAAGGGAGTAGATGGAAATCAAAAGGAACAGCAGAAATTGAAGGATAAAGACGATAAACCGTCCAAAACGAGCCTCATATACGGTATCCTCTGACATCGTAAAGATGACAGGATAAAAGAAGTTAACGATCAACCCAAGGATCACGAAGGTATAGATCCCCCAGCCTGCCGCTAAGAAGCTTGTCGCCCTGATCCCCTTTTTATCCAGAAAGGCGGCGATATACCTTGTCCAAAGCAGGACAGACAGGCCCATGAACGCAAAAAACATCAGTGTATTCGCATAGGCAAGCGGGCGGATCCGAAGGTCGATCAAAAAGCCCCATAAAAGATCCGTTATATAAAAAACAAGCAGTGCCTGAAGAAACTGCCTGTAGCGGTAGCGCGCGCTGGAAGGCACTCCTTTTCTTCCGTTTTTCAATACGTCATAATTCAATATGATATGATGCAGAACTGCTAAAATACCGAAGCTTGAATAATACATCCGCAGAACTCCTCCCGCCTCAGGTAGATAAACAGAATACGAAAAAGCGGAAACCATGAACAATTCAGGATTTCCGCCATCCTCGGAGTGACGTGATTCGAACACGCGGCCTCTACATCCCTAATGTAGCGCTCTAGCCAAACTGAGCCACACCCCGATCGGTCTTCAAACACCTTGCCTATTTTATCCGAAATCAACCCCCTTGTCAACCAGAAATCTCCGACAATCATAACGCCTGTTATCTATTAGCTACCATTCATGGCAACACCCATTACAAAGCCTCCGGGGAAGGCGCTAAAAGGTCGAGCGCGATTTGGGTATAGAGCTTAAAGGCTTTCGGGACCGAATATTTTCCGGAAAGCTCCTCAAATGCCGCCCAGACCTCGCGATCGTCTAAATCCTTCTCTCCCAACAGGCCTGAGATCCCGTGAATCTCTGCCCCCGAAGAAGGTTTGACCAGATAGCCCTCCATTTCCCATTCCACATGGGAAAAGATATGTCTGGCAGACGGCAGACGAAGAAGCTGCATCTCCTCTTTTCCAAAACGCGCCTCAAGCTCTTTCTCCGACAGATGCCCCAATACATTCGGAAATTCGTACATCCCCGCAAGCAATCCCGTTTCCGGCCGCTTCCGTAACAGGATCCTGTTCCCGCTCAGAACGACAAAAACAGTACGTTTCTCTATCCTCCGTTTCTTCAAGGGCGTTTTGACCGGAAATTCCTGCTCTCTTGCTTCCTTATGCGCAATACATGTCCGTTTTAACGGACAGTTTTCGCAATCCGGCCTCCCCGTAGGAAGACAGATCGTCGCGCCCAGATCCATGACCGCCTGGTTAAAGATACTGTAGCGTTCCGGGCTAAGCCCCGCGTAAACAAGCGCTTCCTTCAATTCCTTCCGGACTGCCTGCTTCGTTTTATCCTCCGCGATATTCCGTTCATCTCCCCGGAGCCTCGCAAAGACTCTGAGAGCATTCCCGTCAATAGCAACCTCCGCCTGTTTATAGGCAATAGAACTGATAGCTCCCGCGGTATAATCGCCAATCCCCGGCAGCTTTTTCAGCTCAGAAACCTCCCTCGGAAGCTCTCCCCCATGGTCTCTTACGACCAGCTCCGCTGTTTTCTTCAGATTCCTCGCCCGTGTATAATATCCCAACCCCTCCCAGAGCTTCAGAAGCCGGTCCTCCTGCACAGCCGCAAGAGCCTTAAGGTCCGGCAGCTCCGTCAAAAACCTGAGATAATAGGATTTTACCGCCTCGACTCTGGTCTGTTGAAGCATGATTTCGGAGACATAGACGTGATAGGGCGTAGGCGCGTCTCTCCAGGGAAGGCTTCGTTTATTCTTCTCATACCATGAAAGCAGCGCCTTAAGCTGTGCGCGGTCGACAGCAGGCTTCGTATCCGGCTCTTTGTTATCTGCCATATTCTCCTCTGCTTCCCTTGTCTGTTCCAAAACCTTTTTTTTCATAGCAGGTTCTGCTTCTCTCCTTCCCGGAACCCTTGTTACCGTCATTCAATATCTGACGATGAACTTTTCCTTGCGTCCATACGCCAATACGGAATATAATATATCTTATGAGAAGCGGTTTTTCACGCTTCCATAAAATAACGGGCAAATCGCGTCTTTTCAGCGATTCGCGAGTCTATGCCGCACTTCCGTTAATATAACTTATCGGAAGTTATCTTTCAAGCTTCCAGTATTACCGAATCGGACAAAAAAGAAGCCTGCAACACAAAGGAGAAAAATATGTACCAGCCCCGTTCTATGAACGCCGAAGAATTCATCGATGATGCAGAGATCCTTGCCGCGCTTGCCTACGCGGATGAAAACAGGGAGAACGCAACGCTGATTGATGAGATACTGAAAAAAGCAGAGGAATACAAGGGGCTTTCCTACCGGGATGCTTCTGTACTGCTTGCCTGTACGCTCCCGGAGAAAAATGAAGAGATCTTCCGACTGGCCAAAAAGATCAAGCAGGCCTTTTACGGCAACCGGATCGTACTTTTCGCGCCGCTCTATCTTTCCAACTATTGTATCAACGGCTGTGTCTACTGCCCTTATCATGGGAAGAACCACAATATCCCCCGCCTGAAGCTGTCTCAGGATGAGATCCGACGCGAGGTCATCGCGCTGCAGGATATGGGGCATAAACGTCTCGCCATCGAGGCCGGTGAGGACCCTGTCAACAATCCCATCGAGTATATCCTGGAAAGTATCGACACAATCTATTCCATCAAGCATAAGAACGGCGCTATTCGCAGAGTGAATGTCAATATCGCGGCGACCACCGTGGAAAACTATAAAAAGCTGCACGACGCAGGGATCGGAACCTATATCCTGTTCCAGGAGACCTATCATAAAGAATCCTATGAAAAACTCCACCCTACCGGACCGAAGAAGGACTACGCCTGGCATACGGAGGCTATGGACCGGGCGATGGAGGGCGGGATCGACGATGTCGGCTTAGGGGTCCTGTTCGGGCTTGATAAATACCGGTATGAATTTGCGGGGCTTTTGATGCATGCCGAGCATCTGGAGGCGGTACACGGTGTCGGACCGCATACGATCTCCGTCCCGCGGATCTGTCCCGCGGAGGATATCGATGTGAAGAGCTTTGATAACGCCATCGACGACGATACCTTTGCGAAGCTCGTAGCCTGTATCCGGATCGCGGTCCCCTATACCGGAATGATCGTTTCTACGAGAGAATCCCAGAAGTCCAGGGAGCGGGTCTTAAATCTTGGCATTTCCCAGATCTCCGGCGGCTCCCGTACCTCTGTCGGCGGCTATACCGAGGAGATCCGGCCTACCGAAACGGTCCAGTTTGATGTCTCGGATACGAGGAGCCTCGACGATGTGATCCGGTGGTTGATGGAAATGGATTATATTCCTTCCTTCTGTACCGCCTGCTACCGGGAGGGGCGGACCGGCGACCGGTTTATGGCTCTCTGCAAGGCAGGACAGATCCAGAACTGCTGTCTGCCAAACGCCCTGATGACGCTGGAGGAATATCTGGTCGATTACGCGTCTCCTGCCACAAAGGAAGCCGGGGAGCTTTTGATCCAGAAAAATATGCAGGATATAACAAATCCGAAGGTCCTCTCGATCCTGAAGGAGCGCCTCATACAGATTGCGGAAGGCGGCGAGAGGGATTTTCGCTTTTAAAACCGTAAGGTTTACGCACCCGCGTCCAGCTTGCCGGAAATTTTCCTTACGCGGGCCTGCGCATAAGAAAGGAGGTTCAGTATGAGTAAGAATTGCTATCTTGCCGTTGACATCGGAGCATCCAGCGGAAGGCATATGATCAGCTTCATGGAAAACGGAAAACTTCAGTTAAAGGAGGTCTATCGGTTTGAGAACGGGATGAAACAGGAGCAGAACAAGCGTCTCTGGGACGTCAAGCGCCTGTTTTCCGAGATCAAAAACGGAATGGCCGCCTGCAAAAAGGCCGGATACGTCCCGGTTTCCATGGCGATCGATACCTGGGCGGTGGATTATGTCCTGCTCGACGAAAAGGATGAGGTGATCGGCGATACCTACGGCTACCGGGACAACCGGACCTCAAGGATGGACGATGTCGTTTATGAGCTCATGACGGAGCCTGAACTTTATAAGCGGACCGGGATCCAGAAGCAGATCTTCAATACGATCTATCAGCTTACCGCGGACCGGGAAAAGCGCCCGGAGGTATTAAAGCAGGCGAAGACCTTTTTGATGCTGCCGGATTATTTCCAGTTTATGCTGACAGGCGTTAAAAAATCCGAATATACCAACGGCTCTTCGACCCAGCTTGTAAACCCGGAAACAAAGCAGTGGGACAGAGAGCTGATCGAGCAATTAAAGCTCCCCTCCGATATCTTCCTTCCCCTCGAAATGCCGGGAACCTTCCTTGGAAACCTGAAACCGGAGATCGCAGAGGAGGTGGGCTTTGATACGAAGGTTTACCTCTGCGGAAGCCACGATACCGCCTCCGCGGTAATGGCGATGCCGAGAAACGAGGGCTCGATCTATATAAGCTCCGGGACCTGGTCATTGATGGGCGTCGAGCTTCCCGAGGCGCTTCGCGATGAAAAGAGCCACGAAGGGAACTTTACAAACGAGGGCGGCTATGAATACCGTTTCCGTTATCTGAAAAATATCATGGGCCTCTGGATGATCCAGTCGGTCCGCCACGAGGCAAAGGACGCCTATAGCTTCGCGGAACTCTGCGAAATGGCGGAGGAGGCGGATTTCCCCTCCAGAGTAGATGTCAACGACCAGAGCTTCTTTGCGCCCCTGAATATGAGTGAAGCCATCCGCGAATACTGTAAAAAGACCGGACAGGAGGTTCCCGAGACCATCGGGCAGCTGAGCTGCGTGATCTATCAGAGCCTTGCCGAAAGCTATAACGAGACGGTAAAAGAGATCGAAAGCAATACCGGTAAGACCTATGACAATATCTGTATCATCGGTGGCGGCGCGAACGCGGATTACCTGAACAAGCTGACAGCAAAGGCAACGGGCAAGCATCTTACCGCGGGACCTGCAGAGGCGACTGCTATCGGAAATATCGTAGCGCAGATGATCGCGGAGGGTGAGATCTCCGATCTGAAGAGCGCGAGAGACCTGATCGCTCAGTCTTTTGAGATTAAGGAATATGCGTAACTATCCGGGGTTACCATTCACGGGTCATGCTTGACTGACAAATGCCGATGGGAGCTTGCTCATATGAGGCATCTGTCAGTCAAGCATGAAACCGGGAAGCGGTCACCCCACCCACATGAGCAGTCTTAGCACGGAGTGCGGGAAAGCACGCGAGGTACGAGCGGGCGGGAGTGCGAATGTGGGTGGGGTGACCCGTGAATGGTAATTGTTTCATAGTCAGGAATATGGTACTATTAAAACAAAGAAATTTTTCTTGGAGGAGGTTTTCAAATGTTAGTTGAAACAAAAGCAAAAATCGGTGTTTTCTCTATTGCTCTGGGTGCCTACCTGCCGCAGTTCCCTTCGCTCGTACCGGAATTTGAAGCGCAGTACAGGGAATTCAAAAAGCTGATCCCCGATACGGTGGAGATCATCGACGGCGGTCTGGTAACTACGAAGGAGCTCTCTATGGCAGCCGGTGACAAGTTCCGGGCAGCTGATGTCGATCTTGTCATACTCCAGCTGCTGACCTACGCTACTTCCTATAATATGCTGCCTGCAGTCCGCGATCTGAATGTTCCTGTGGTACTGGTCAATGTTCAGAAGAAGAAGGCTCCGGATTACCCGAATACGGATACTCCGACCTGGTTAGGCGAGCTGTATGCCTGCGGAGCGGTAGGAGAAATGGTCGCTGATCTCGAAAGAGCCGGAAAGCGCCATGCGGTGATCACAGGCGTTGTCGAGGGCGGAGATCCCGAGGTTAAGGCCGAAATTGACGACTGGTGTAAGGCCGCTCAGGTCCGCCGCCGCTTCCGGAATACAAACCTCGCGCAGATCGGACGTCCCTATCCCGGCATGATGGATCTGTATATTGATGAAACCAATCTCTATCATAGGATGTTCCTGTATACAAAGCAGTTTGACTGGGAAAAGATGTGGGCGATCGCCGATAATATCACAGACGAAGCCGCGATCCGCGCAAAAGCAGAGGATATCCTTGATACCTTTGATATCGAGGGCGGCGGGACCGTGGAGAAGGTCTGGGATATGGCGAAATATGTCGTAGCCTTTGAACAGTGGGTAAAGGATGAGCAGATCGCCTTTGTAGCTTCCCATTATGACGGCTTTGCTCAGGGAAAGGCGGGACTCCTTGACAGTATGCTGATCCCCGCTTTCTCCATGCTGATCAAGGACGGCGTAGCCTGCGCGGTCGAGGGCGATATCAAGGTCTCTATGGCGATGAGTATTCTCAAGACGATCTCCGGAATGGGACAGCTCAGCGAGATGTATTCTATCGACTTCAATGAGGATATCTGTATCATCGGTCACTCCGGCTCGGGCGATGCGTGTATCTCCGCGAAGAAGCCCACCATGAAGATCGTCCCCGTGTTCCACGGCAAGACCGGCGGCGGTTATCTGACCCAGTTCTATCCGCACTTAGGACCTGTGACTTATCTCGGTATCACACAGGATAAGGACGGAAACTTCAAGTTCGTTGTTGCGGAAGGCGTGAACGAGGAAGGTCCCATCTTCACCTTCGGCGATACCAATATGCGTACTCGCTTTACCTGTGGCGCACGTGAGTTCAATAACCGCTGGGCAGAAGCAGGCCCTACCCACCATATGGCAGCGGCCTCGGGCAGACATATCGACACGATCTTAAAGGTCGCGAAGATCTTCAACGTGCCTGTTGATATCATTACGAGATAATTATAAAAACCTACGGTCATTGCGGGGAGCGTTAGCGACGCGGCAATCCCACAAAGAAGCTTACCGACGTTTCATTCTCTGTTTGTGGGATTCCCACGGAGTATCGGGCACGCGTGCCCGCCCTCCTCGGAATGACATGAGACCGAAAGGAAGATCATATGAAAGACATTTTTACCGCTCCCTTGGTGGAGTAAATGAAGAAAACGACCGCGAATATGTACCGTCTCGGCTGGG
>JAFSXN010000017.1 GCA_017444015.1 Lachnospiraceae bacterium
AACAGTTACTTCCAATCATAGCTGCCCTGCCGGTCTGTGAACGTACAAATCGTCATATTTTCACCGGTCAGTATTTCTTCATCCCAGAGATTCCGTTACCTTTACCAGCTCCTCTCGGATCCTGATATGCTGAGGGCACACCTGTTCACATTTCCCGCATTTGATACAGTCTGCCGCCTTTTTTCTGCCATGCATTGCAACAAGCCAGTTTTCCTGATTCTTTGCCAAAGCAGTATCCCCATACAAAGTAAGGTAGTTCATGGCAGTAAAGGAACCGGATATTCCGATCTCGTTCGGACAGACCTTTGCACAGTAGTTACAGGTCGTACAGGGAATCAAAGGGATCCGAGCCAGTTCCTCTCTTGCATGGTCAAGAACCTCACGCTGCTTCTCGGAAAGATGCTGAAAGTCCCTCATACAGGACAGGTTATCCTCCATCTGCGCCATGCTGCTCATTCCTGAAAGAACCGTAACCAGGCCTTCCAGATCCGCGGCAAACCGGATTGCCCAGCTCGCATCGGAGGATTTTGGTTCCGCTTCCCGGAAAAGCTCCGAAACTCTTTTAGGAGGATGTGCAAGCATTCCGCCCTTCACCGGTTCCATAATGATCACGGGCTTGTAATATTTACGGGCCATTTCATACACAGCTCTGGACTGGATCGCCGGGTTTTCCCAATCTCCATAATTAATCTGCAGCTGTACGAACTCTGCTTCGGGATGCGCGATTAAAATCTCTTCCAGCTCTTCAGGCGTAGAGTGAAAGGAAAAACCGATATGCTTTATCAGTCCCTCTTCCTTTTTCTCCTTTACAAAGCTCCACATATCAAAATCGTCAAAAAAATGTGTCCTGCTCTCTCCGAGATTATGGAGCAGATAAAAGTCAAAATATCCTGCTCCTGTCTGCTTTAATGAGGTTTCAAACTGCGCTATGGCATCCTCCCTTGTTTTGCAGTTGATCCAAGCTGCATTCTTTGTGGCAAGCTGATAGCTGTCCCTCGGGTAGCGTTCTACCAGCGCCTGCCTGATCGCGTTCTCGCTTCCCGCATATGCCCAGGCTGTATCAAAATAAGTAAATCCGGCTTCCAGAAAAGCATCTACCATTTTCCTGATCTGCTCCAGGTCAAATTCCTCCGAGCCTTCCTTTTTCGGCAGACGCATCAATCCAAACCCAAGCTTCCCGATTTCCTCTCCAAGATATCCCATAACTACTCCTTTCTTATTCATGCATCTGATATTCTATATCATCATCTATCATCTGAATAAACAGATCCGCGATCTTCGGGTCAAACTGACTACCCCTGCAGCGTTCAATCTCCGAACGCACCTCCTCCTGTGGCCGGACATTGGAATACGCTCTGTTGGAGGTCATCGCATCATAGTCGTCTGCTACCGCTATGATCCTCGCCTCCTCGGGTATATCCATTCCGGACAGCCCATCCGGGTATCCCCTTCCGTCAAACCGTTCATGATGCCATCTGGCGCCTGTAGCCAGCAGATTACGGTAAAAAAGCATGATGAAAGTTCCCATCTTTTCCCTGCGCCAAAGAATGAAAGCGGTGTTATCAGCAACCGGGCAGTATACAAATATTATGTCCGTATCTGCCGTTCACTAGGAATAAAGATCAGTAAGGAGAAGCGCAAAGGACCTCACAGCTTCCGTCGAAATGGGATTACAAAAGTCACAAATAATTCCGGTGGCGATCTTATGTTGGCCTCACTAATCTACGGAAACAGTCCACAGACGGCAAAAAAATACTATTATACCGGCTTCGATCTGGAAAAAGCAAAGGCTGCGCTTGAAAAATAATCCTTGTTTACCAAAGGCTTCAGGGTAAACAAAGGTAAACAAAATTCCGGTAAAATCTAAATTTAAAAAGCTCTTGGGACCCGTGGTACATCGCAGTTCCAAGAGCTAATTCCAATCGGGGTGACAGGACTCGAACCTGCGGCCTCATGCTCCCAAAGCACGCGCTCTAGCCAAACTGAGCCACACCCCGATGGCGTTCCTTTCAAACGCCTTTGTATTATAGCCGTTTTAAAAAGCCGTTGTCAAGAACAGGGGCTCAGATCTTAAACAGCGTACTTAAGATCCCGCGGCCGAGGGAAGCGCCCACATTTCCTCCGAGGGTTTTCCCGAAGCTCCCGAAGCTCTTCCCGATATTTTTCCCGACCTCGCGGCCCACGGTCCCGACGACCGCGTTCCCTACGGATTTGGCCGCCCGCTTTTTCGCGGCATCACTCTGTTTTTTCTGTTTCGCGAGCTCCTTTTCGTTCGCGGCAGCCAAGGCCGCATTTTCCGCCGCTGCCGCCGCCTCCAGCCCCATCCGCTGGAGGAATTCGAAGGCCGAATCCGGATCCACCGGCGTCATATATTTCGAGTACAGGAAGCTGCTCTTTACGGCCTGGTCCCGTTCCGCATCCGAGATCGAGCCCATGCGGCTTTCCGGCGGAAGGATATTGACCCGGTCGCAGATACAGGGGACCCCTTCCTCGTCCAAAAAGGACACCAGCGCCTCCCCCGTTCCGAGGGCCTGGATCGCCTCCTCGGTCTTGAAGGCGGGGTTCTCGCGGAAGGACTGGGCCGCCGCCTTTACGGCCTTCTGGTCGGCCGGCGTATAGGCTCTTAACGCATGCTCGATCTTGTTCCCGAGCTGGGACAGTACGCCGTCCGGAATATCCCTCGGATTCTGGGTTATGAAGAAGATCCCGACGCCCTTGCTGCGGATCAGCTTCACGACCTGCTCGATCTTATCCGTCAGGACTCTCGGCATATCCTTAAACAGGAGATGCGCTTCGTCAAAGAAAAAGACCAGCTTCGGAAGGGGAAGATCCCCTGCCTCGGGAAGGATTTCAAACAGCTCGGTCAGCATATAAAGAAGGAAGATCGCATACAGCGTCCCGTTCTGAATCAGGCTCCTGCTGTCCAGGATATTGATCATGCCTCTTCCGTTCGGATCCCGGGCGATAAAGTCAAAAAGGTTGATCGCCGGCTCCCCGAAAAAGATCTCTCCGCCTGCGGTCTCCAGCGCAACAACGGCGCGTAAGATCGTACTCATCGAGGTTTTGTTGATATTTCCGTAGGCCGCGGCGAAGTCCTTGTTGTTCTCCGAAATATAGTTCAAGACCGCCTTCAGATCCTTGGTATCCACCAGAAGAAGGTTATTGTCGTCCGCGATCTTGAAGGCGATCGTCAGAAGATCCGTCTGGAGCTCGTTCAGTCCCAAAATACGCGCCAGAAGAACAGGCCCCATTTCCGAGATCGTGGTACGAAGCGGGATCCCGGTTTTCCCGTAGATATCAAAGAAGGCCGTGGGATAGGGCTTTTGGGCAAAGCCCGCCTCCGCCAGGGAGAAGCGCTCGATCCGGTTTTTCATATCCTCCGTTTCTTCGCCCGGAAAGCACATACCGGCCAAATCACCCTTTACGTCCGAGAGGAACACCGGCACCCCCAGCGCGGAAAAGGATTCCGCCAGAACCTTCAGGGTCACGGTCTTTCCGGTCCCCGTCGCGCCGGCGATCAGTCCGTGGCGGTTCGCCATACCGGGAAGCATATAATAATCCTTTCCCTCCGCGTTCTGCGCGATCCATATCTTCTGTTCTTTTACCATTTGTTTTACCTCCGAAATGAAGAATCATCTTTTCTGATTATAGCATATATGCTAATATTTTCCTAAGAATCTGCCGATATAATTTCTGATTACTTGAAATAAGGGCTACTGTTCACACCCAATGTCAGCAGCTTAAGCAAATTTACGCATTGGCGGCGCTTTGGTAAGCCATCTCCCAGACTTAAGTGCGCGGGGGCCCCGCTAAAAATAAGTCCTCCCGGAAAAGCATCGGTCCCCCCGTGCTCGGTCCGGGGCCCTCTTACTCGCGTTATGAGGAAAGTTTTGGGCTTAAGTTGCTGGCATTGGATGTGAACAGTAACATAAAAGGAGGGTAACCTATGAGCATCAGCATACAGGAGCCTTATTTCTCCGCGCTGCAAAAGCCGGAGCAGTCAAAGGCAAAAGCGCAGGGAGCCGTCGGCAGTTCTGCGTTTCAGGACGCTCTGAACGCGGTACAGAATAACGCGAAGGATCCGAAAGAGAACTCCTTCCAGATCGGAGGAAAAAGCTATACCCAGGACGAATGGGACAAACTCCTCTCCGATTTTGACCGTCAGGCCGAAAAGCTGCGGGAGGAGATCCGGGAAGAGATCGAGGAGCGGGAGGCGCTGCAGGAGGCGAAGGAAAGCGGGGCCTACGAGGAATCCGAGATTACCGATGACCAGATCGCGGCATTGTTCGCAGACCGGGGATAAGCTTTTAGGGGAGCCGAATACCGTTAGCGGGCGTTCTTTGGCCGCCTGCGGTATTCGCATCCGACCGGATTAAGTCAGATAAAGCTGGCGTTTATACAAGGAGGAAATCCTATGGACAGGGAAAACACGGACTTCGTAAGGCTGGACCTGGACCGGAAGAGCCGGACCGGCTTTGCGGAGGTGGTTTATTGTGCGGGAAAAACGCCGGAGCAGATCGCGGTGATCTTTCAAAAGCTCCTGGAGGCGGAGGGAGAGGCCTTCGGTACCCGCTCTTCCATAGAGCAGGCAGAGGCGGTAAAAAAACTACTTCCCAACGTGGATTACGATCCGGTTTCCCGTATCTTAAAGGCCGGGGAAAAGAAGGAAAAGGAGGCGGTCGGGCGGATCGCGGTCTGCGCGGCCGGGACCTCGGATCTCCCTGTCGCGGAGGAGGCGGCCCGGACGGCCGAATTTTTCGGAAACCGGGTGGACCGCTTTATCGATATCGGGATCAGCGGACTCCACCGTCTTCTTGACCGGATCGGGGAGATCCGGAAGGCCAACGCAGTGATCGCGGTGGCGGGAATGGAGGGGGCGCTGCCCAGCGTTCTCGGAGGACTGGTAGCCGTGCCCGTGATCGCGGTTCCGACCTCTGTCGGCTACGGGGCTTCCTTCGGCGGAGCGGCTGCTCTCCTTGCGATGCTGAATTCCTGTGCCAACGGAATCTCCGTCGTAAACATTGACAACGGTTACGGTGCGGGGTATATTGCTTCACAGATAAATCGGCTGGCATCGCGATAAAACATAGCTTCAGGCGGCCATGGCGGAATTGGCAGACGCGCTGGATTTAGGTTCCAGTGGGCAACCGTGGGGGTTCAAATCCCCCTGGCCGCAAGCTTCAGTGAATTTGGGCCACGAGAAGGATTCTGAATCCTTTTTTGTAGCTCATTTTTTGATTTTGACATCAACGCTGACATCAGCCAGCTTCAAGGAATGCTCGTGAGCACGTTATCCTATCTCATTCTATTTGCTACTATATTTACTACTTTATTTGCCACCCTAATTGCTACTTGTCCATAGAAAAAGCACCCTGCATTGATCACGCAGAGTGCTCTCATCATTCATCGGGTAGTCCACCTCCAAAAGGTGTAAACGGGGTGTAAATCCGTTTGGTAAATCATCAAAATGCCGTATTTTCAAGGCTTTCCGCTTTACTGAAATCTCTTGCCCCAGCAAACGAACAGTACCCGTACTTGGTCCCTTGGGGACGGGGTTAGAGGTTCATTTTCGCGAATCATATTGCATTTTCCTTTCATCATCAGGGCTTAGACACTTTTTTATTTTAATTTGCCAGCATAAGATCCGTCAATTCATAGTTGACATGAGTGTTAGTGTTAAGCGCAACTCCTATCTCCGAATGTCCAATCCATTATACCCTTTGCTCGATGTTATATGTATCTCACATACTCTATCACCATTCCTGTATATCTACTTTAGAACCAAACGTCATCTCCAGAAGCTCTGCGGCAATATCTTTACTGCATACCCTCATAAGATTGTCTTCAGCATCTTCCTTAGACAGCAGATTCATGCTCCCATACCATACAATCTCATTATCGATCACAGCATAATGCTCGCATGACTCCTCCACAAGCCTGATATCAAAGCCTGTTTTGCGAAGTCTCTCCATAAGTTCCATCCTGACATCGTCCCTTCCATATTTGTAAGAGTCTGGATGCCATGTTACAATTGTCACCTTAACACCCAGTTCCTGCCGATTACCAAGTGTGGAGATCAATCGGTTTACTTTTTGATTGTTGAGTCTTGGGCTCGAAACAATTACTGTCCTCTTTGCTTCTTCAAGATCTCTCCAATAGGTATCTGCATAGTTTTCTATGTCATAGATAGCATTTGCCTTCTGCTTCTCGCCATCCATATTAACACAGAGTTCATATCCGATCTTTTTATATGCCTTCAATCTTGCAGCATACATTTTATCGAACTTTGGAATATGGCTGTCCACATAGTCGTAGACGATAACCTTTTCTTTACCATCATAATCCCTGTTCAGACGGCCTACATACTGTTCCACGACATTTTCACCTGAAACCGGCGTTGCCATAAACAGCGTATCAAGTCTCGGGAAGTCAAATCCCTCTCCAAGTAAAGAACCCGTTCCCACAAGGATCAGGCTATCAGAATCATCCACGTTGTTCAGTTCCTCTACCTGCGCCCTGCGAGTTTTCGTACCATTTGACCCCGTCAAAAGGATTAGCCTGTCAGCATATGCTTTAAGTCCCTCAGATAGCTTCTTTGCATGATCAACATATTTTGTCAGCACAACCGGTGTTCTTCCTGCCCGAACACAAGCCACAACATCTTTTATGATCTGATCATCACGAACATCGTTATTTCTGATCAGTTCAAAAGCATCATTGCCATATGGTGTTTTTGACAGATGGTGTGTTTTCACAGTCCTTGTAAATCGAGGGTATACCAGATGATCTATATTTTGTTCTTCTGCTCTATCCTTCGCCGTAAATCGGTACCTGATAGGTCCAAGCAGAAACTCATTGATCTTTTCTTTGCCATCTCCACGCTTTGGTGTTGCTGTTACGCCGTACACGTACTTGGCTTTTATCTTCTGAAGCACTTCTATTGCACTGTCTGAAGCTGCGTGATGGCATTCATCAAAATACACCTGAGAATATTCCTTAAGCATCGGATGGAATCCGTCCTTTTTCCTAAGGGAACGTATCATTGCTACATCCACTATCCCGGTCAACGTATCATGTGCTCCCTGAAGGTTTCCTATCAAAGTTTTTCTTTTTCTTGTTCTTCCGGTCTTTGTCTGATATTCCGGTAGTTCTTCATCAATTTCGAGAAACTCGTCCAAACGTTTAATCCACTGGTTCATCAAATCCGCCCTGTCGACAAGGATCAGTGTGCTTACACCTCTTTTTGCTATCAT
>JAFSXN010000018.1 GCA_017444015.1 Lachnospiraceae bacterium
AGCAGCGCGTAAACAATGGCAACGTCAATCAGAAAGGCCTCCTGCAGACGCATTGAAAGGATACAGATCATAACGAGTACGATGGTTCCCATCATATTGGTCGCAATTAACCGATCCGCTACCTCCGGTCCCCGGATCGCCCGAAGCAGGCAGAAAAACAAAAGGATCCCGAGAAATATCAGTATTATGAGATAAAATGAATCCGTAACGCTGTTGCTTATCATGATTTCCGGGTACGGGCCCGCACCTCCTCCATCCTTCGCAGGATCTTTACAAACGAGGAATCCTCAATCCCTTCCGCAAGCTCTTTATCCAGGCAGTGTACCAGATATTCGTTATCCTCCAGCGATACCGTGATGGTCCCCGGCGTCAGGGTTATGGAGTTTGCAAGCAGGATCCTTGCCGACCTGGTTTCCAGATCCGTTTTAAACCTTACAATGACCGGCTCCGGTTCATAGCGGTTGCTCATTAAGATCCGGAAGGTCTGGGCATTTGCCTTCAGGATCTCAACGAGAAGATTCTCCGCATACCAGACAAATAAAATAAGCTCCCTTAGCATAAGGAGATCCTTAGCTACGCTGAAATCCAGGAACTTACACATAAACCAATATACTACGGCGGAAATACCCAGTCCGAAGATCAGTATTTCCACCGTAAACTGTCCGTTAAAAATAATCCAGAGAACTACCAGTACAAGATACATTTATACTTTTTCCTCCGGCTTTTTCTGTACGGGGCTGACCCCCGCCTGCCGACGCCTAATAAAGTATAGTCCTTCTTCAGAAAAAGTCAACTTCGGTTTTTACCTCTGTATGGCAGACCACTGAATCGTATACTTATTGAACGCTTCCTTCCGCGTTAACCGTTACCGTTAAGGTTTCCTTTACGGTCGCTCAGACCTTCTCCGGCTCCGGGTAATCCACTCCGAAGGTTTCCACCGTAACGCTCTTTATGATCTGAGGCTCTATGGGCTTATCCGAATAATCGGTCTTTGTCTCCGCGATCTTATCCACGTACTCCTGCCCCTCGATGATCCTTCCGAAGGCTGCGTACTGTCCGTCCAGATGAGGAGATTTTTTATGCATGATAAAGAACTGGCTCCCCGCGGAGTTAGGCAGCATGCTTCTGGCCATAGAGAGGACCCCCTTGTCATGAAGCAGGTCGTTTTTGAATCCGTTCTTTGTAAACTCACCCCGGATGGAATACCCCGGACCGCCCATGCCCGTTCCGTCAGGACAGCCTCCCTGGATCATAAAGCCGTTTATGACCCTGTGGAAGGTCAGGCCGTTGTAAAAGCCCTTATTGATCAGACTGATAAAATTATTGACCGACTGAGGCGCGATCTCGGGATATAACTCCGCCTTGAATACATCTCCGTTTTCCATAGTAAACGTAACTACAGGATTCTGATTTGCCATTTTGATTTCCCCCTTTTTACATTAAAATTCTGCTCTGCGCATTTTCTGCACCTTTATTTTTACTGTTTGGGACAGATACCGCCGATCTTCCTTTAGAAAAGCCGCCCGGATTATCCCTGTTTTCTTCTGCGCCGCTTTCGCTTTGGTTTTTTTCTCCGTAAGCTTCCCCCGTCTCCTTTGTTTCCGGTTTTTGGTAGATTGAATAGTCACGGTTTAAAAGAAGCTCACAGGTAAGAAGCCTGGCTTCCTCCTTCCCAAGCTTCTCGACGATCATATCCCTGAGCTTTATCTTATTTTTATTGCTGTAACCGCTCAGGCCGTACTTTGTTACGATCTGCATCAGCTCCGACCGCCAGAGGAGGTTCATCTGGTTTTTCAGCTTGACCGTCGGTTTCTCCGAAGGATTCCTTACCGCCTCGCGGTACATCTCGATATACAGCTTTCCTTCCCCGCTCTCCAGTATATCATAAATTCCCCAGTGCGCCGGAACATTTTCTTCGATCTTATCGAGATAATGAAGTCCCGTGACGATATAACAGTAATCGCAGAACCTGTCGTAGTTATGAACCTGTTTCTCCAACCGTATAAGGCTGTCCCTGTCGCTTTTGATCTCAAAGCCGAGGATCCTGTC
>JAFSXN010000019.1 GCA_017444015.1 Lachnospiraceae bacterium
AGCAATGAGGAGATCGAGACCGCCGCGTCGGACCGGAAGCTGATCAAAACGGTGAACTTAAACGTCGAGACCGAGGAATTCGATCCTTTGGTGGCAAAGGTTCAGGCAAGGATCACAAGCCTGGGGGGCTATATGGAGTCTTCCAGCATCAGCGGAAACAATTACGGGTCCTCCTCCAGCAGGTATGCTTATATCACGGCCAGGATCCCGGCAGCGAAGCTGGACCAGCTGGTCGATGAGGTCGCCGAGAATTCCAATGTTCTTTCCCGGGACGAGTCCGTGGATGACGTGACCTTAAACTATGTCGATATGGAGGCGAAGAAGAAGTCGCTTCAGACGGAGTACGACCGGTTGAATCAGCTGATCGAGACGGCGGAGGATCTGGAGACGCTGATCCTTTTAGAAGAGAGGCTGGCCGAGGTCCGCTATGAGTTGGAGTCCTATGAATCAAGGCTTCGGACCATGGATAATCAGGTGACCTATTCTACGGTCAATATCAGTATCCAGGAGGTCGTGACCTATACGCCGACGCCGACGCACGAAAAGACGCTTTTTGAACGGATGGGAGAGAACTTTAGGGACAGCTGCGAGGGAGTCGTAGAGCTTTTGCAGGATCTGCTGGTCTTTTTGGTAGGTGTGCTGCCGTTTTTGATCGTTATAATCATCCTTGCTCTTATCATTATCCTTATCATCAGGCTGTGTACCAAAGGGAGCAGATCAGGGAAAAAGGCAAAGAATGGACGAAAGGAAAAAGGCGGGGTTCGTGTCGATCGTGGGGCGCCCGAACGTCGGGAAGTCGACGTTAATGAATCACCTGATCGGGCAGAAAATAGCGATAACGTCGAACAAACCGCAGACGACAAGAAATAAAATACAGACGGTTTATACCTCAGAGGAAGGGCAGATCGTATTTCTCGATACGCCGGGGATCCATAAGGCGAAGAACAAGCTCGGCGAATATATGGTAAAGGCCGCAAAGAGCGCGTTTCGTGACGTGGATGTGATCCTGTGGCTGGTAGAGGCATCAGAATATGTCGGAAGGACCGATCAGGATATCGCAAGGCAGCTGCAGGGTGTGAACCTGCCCATTGTATTAGCGATCAATAAGATCGATACCGTAGAGCGGGACGAGGTCTTTAAGGTTATAGCGGTCTATAAGGAGCTTCTGGCTTTTTCCGAGATCGTTCCGGTTTCCGCTCTGACAGGGAAGAATACCGATGAGCTGCTGAAGGTCCTGTTTGATTATCTTCCCTATGGCGTGCCGTTTTATGACGAGGATACGATCACCGATCAGCCGGAGCGGGCGATCGCGGCCGAGATGATCCGGGAAAAGGCGCTGCAGTGCTTAAACGAGGAGATCCCGCACGGGATCGCGGTGACGATCGAGCAGATGACCTATGGGGAGAGGCTTGTTGATATCGACGCGACAATCATCTGTGAAAAGGATTCGCATAAGGGGATTGTGATCGGAAAGCAGGGGAGGATGTTAAAAAAGATCGGCTCCGCCGCCCGCTTTGAGATCGAGAGGCTATTGGAGCGCCAGGTCAATCTGAAGCTCTGGGTACGGGTCAAAAAGGACTGGCGCGACAGTGAGGTACTGCTGAAAAATTACGGCTATGGGGCGGAAACCCTCCGGCAAACCCAGGGAGACCGTTAGAGCTATGCGGGAGCATATTCTTCTGACGGGAATGATCCTTGAGGCAAGCCCGGTGAATGACTATGACCGAAGGCTGGTCGTCCTGACGAAGGAGAGGGGCAAGGTCACGATCTTTGCCAGGGGCGCCCGGAGGATGAACTCGAAGCTGACCGCGGCGACGGCTCCTTTTACCTTCGGGGAATTCAAGGTCGTCGAAGGGAAAAGCGCCTATACTCTGATTGATATTGATGTGCAGTTCTATTTCGAGGAGCTGAGGGAGAATATCGAAGGAGCGTATCTTGGGATGTATTTTCTGGAATATGCCTCCTATTACGCAAAGGAAAACAACGACGAGCTGGAGCTTTTAAAGCTGCTGTTTCAGTCGGTACGCGCGATCGTAAAGGGGACCATAGAACTAAGGCTTATCAGGGCGGTCTATGAGCTGAAGATCTTAGTCGTAAACGGCGAGTTTCCGGGGATTCCCAGGGGGAAAAGCCTGCTTGCCGGAACGGAGCATACCATAGATTTTATCATAAAAACGCCGATCGAGAGGCTGTATACCTTTACGGTTTCGGAGACCGTGCTCAAAGAGCTTTGCGCGCTTTCAGACGACTACCGAAAAAAGTTTACGGATCACAGCTTTAAGTCTTTAAAGGCACTTGCGTCTCTGCCGTAGGGCGGAGCAAAATTGGTTTACATAATATGTTTGACGGGATTTTAAAAAAAGCGCGGGTCAGGCTGTTTTGCGGGACCTCGGTCATACTTCTCTTTTCCCTGCTTCTGCTGTCCGGATGCTCAAAGAAGGAAGCGTATAACGAGACGACGATCCGGATCCTGAAAAAAGGGGTCATAGAGAACGATATCGTAGAGGCCTTCGGGAAGGAATACTACAGCGAGGCGGAGTTAAAGGAGATGCTTGAGACAGAGGTCGGAGCGTATCTTGAGAAAACCGGGGAGAAGAACAGCGTAGAGCTAAAGGAGCTGAACGTGGCAAAAGGCCTTGCCAGGGTATCCTTCCGATATAAAACCTATCAGGATTACGCGGATTTCAATCACGTCGTGTTCTTTACGGGAACGGTCGGCGAGGCGGGAGAGCAGGGCTTTGAGCTGAATGTCAATCTGCTTTCTCCTACCGATGGACAGCGGATCGGAAAGGAGGCGCTGCCGGGTATGGCGGATGCCTCTCTGGTCATTCTCTCCGAGCCGGTCCTTTTCAACCCCTATCAGAGGATCCGCTATGTTTCGGCAAACGTCGAGTATATTGATGAAAATCACGCGAGGGTTTCCAGCGATTCCTCGGGGCTTGCGTATTTTATACTGGAGGATTAGAGAACGAAAGGGAAATATAAAGATAAACGGTATGGCTTTGTTCTGATCCTCGTGCTTCTTGCCGTTCTCTCTTCCCTGGCTGCCTTTGCCGGAGTCGGGCAGTACCGGGAGAGTGATCAGATCCGGATCAATGAGATCTGTACCGCAAATCTGAAAAGCTATATCTCTCCCGAGGGAGAGGCCCCTGACTGGATCGAGCTGTACAACGCCGGGGAAAGGGACGTAGATCTGAGCGGGTATGTGCTGTCAAAGACCAACGGAAAGAAGAACAGCTTTGTTTTTCCAAAGGCGGTGATTAAGGGTAGGGGCTATCTGATCGTGCCACTTGGGGAAGAACAGGAGGAAGTAGTCGATCCCGACGCCTCCTTCAGCCTGACATCGTTTCTTCTGACGGGAAAGGCTGTTCCTGTGGAGAAAAAGCTTGCCTGCGAATTTACGCTGTCCTCGGAGGGAGATCAGTTATTTTTGTTCGATCGTGCCGGAACCAGACTTGATCAGGTCGATATTCCGGCGCTTTTTGCGGATACCTCGTACGCGAGGGGCTCTCAGGGATGGATCGTCTCTGAACCTACGCCCGGAGAAGAAAACAGCGGGATCATTGCGCAGGTTCCTTCGCTTGAAACTCCCCGGTTTTCTTTGGAGAGCGGTTTTTATGAGGGAGCGCATTCTCTTGAGCTGTTTTCCTTATCGGATGCGGATATCTATTATACGACGGATGGAAGTACACCGGGGCCTGATGACCTGAAATATACCGGACCGATCTTACTTACGGATATTTCAGAGACGCAAAACCGGCTTTCGGATCGGACCGATATTTCTCCGGGCTATGAGCTTTCCTATTTTGACAGGCCGAAAGACCCTGTCCCCAAGGCAACTGTGATCCGCGCGGTCTGTTATGACCGGGAAGGGAGCTTCAGCCAGACGGCGAGTGCTTCTTACTTTATTGATTTTGCGAATAAGGAAGGCTTTCAGGGCTTTCCGATCGTTTCTCTGATCTGCGATCCGGATGATTTCTTCGGCTCGGAAAACGGGATCTATGTTCTGGGGGCGGAGTATGAGAAGTACCGAAAGGAACTTCTTGCAGGGAAGGCGGTGGAGGCCGATCCCTGGGTCTGGATCCCCGCGAATTACCTGTGCAGAGGGCCCTTATATGAACGGGAGATCTATATCGAGTATTTCGACGAAAACAGAAGGCGGAGCGCAGCGCAGAGAGCGGGCGCAAGGATCAAGGGGAATTCCTCAAGAGGACTTGCCGAAAAGAGCCTGAACCTCTATGCCAGAGGGGCATACGGGAAGAGGAGCTTTGAGCCTCCGCTTGCTCCGGGCAATACCGAAAAAAGCGGTATAACGCTCTACAGCGGCGCGCAGGATACGGAGATCAAGCTCCAGGATCTGTTGGGAAGCGCCCTGCTCTCGGACAAGGAGGTCGCCACGATGGAGAGTAACCCCTGTCAGGTCTTTCTGAACGGGGAATACTGGGGGCTGTATTTAATCACAGAGAAATACGATGCGGCTTTTGTTTCGGAGCATTACGCTATCCCCGAGGAGGAAGCCGTGATCATCAAGTCGGAGGAGCTGATCTGTGGAACCGAGGCGGATCTTCTGGAATACGAGCGCTTTAAGGATTTTGCGCGAAACAGCGATTTCTCCGAGGAGGCGAATTACGAGCGCTTCAAGGAGCTTGTGGATATCGACAGTTTTTTGAACTATTACTGCGCGGAGATCTTTTTCGGGCACGAAACGGACTGGCCGATCTATAATACCGCCTGCTTTAAAAGCAGAGAAGCGGTGCCTGGGGGCGGAAAATACCGGGACGGCAGATGGCGCTATATGCTGTATGATGTAAACGGTCTTATGCAGCTTGAAAACATCGCTTCAAATACCGTAGAAAGCGCGCTAAGCATCGATTTCGCTCTGCCAAAGCTCCTTGAAAGCAGTGAGTTTCGAAGGGATTTTTCCGAGAGGATGCGAACCTTTATCGAAAGGGACCTGGCGACGGAAAGGATCGATGCCCTGATCGATGAGCTTGCGGAGGAGATCCGTCCTGGGATCACGGTCTACTATGACCGCTATTTTTCCGGACAGGGCAAGGATCTTTCCTATTTTGAGGAAAAGCTTGAGGAGCTGAAGCGCTTTTTCCATGAAAGAGGAGCTTATATCCTGCCGTATGTAGAAGAGGCTTGTAAATGAATACCCCGAGATATCGGCATGAGTTAAAATATGAGATATCCTATGCGGAAATGGAGTTCTTACAAAGAAGGCTGAAAGGACTCCTTACACCGGATCCGCATGCGGTAAACGGCGTCTATCTGGTGCGGAGCCTCTACTTTGACGATCTTTTCGGGAGCGCTTATGAGGAAAAGCTGTCAGGGATTTCAAAGCGAAGGAAATATCGGCTTCGGATCTATGACGGGAAGGACGCTCCGATCTTTTTAGAGTGCAAGCATAAGCGGGAGAACTATATCTTCAAGGAGAGCGCCCTTCTTACGAAAGAAGAAGCGGAGGCCTTTCTGCGGGGAGAGTATACCTTTCTTCTGAATCGCGGCGAGCCGGTCTGCAGGGAGGCAGCTTTAGCGGTTTTACTGTCGGGGCTTCAGCCTATTGTGATCGTTGACTATGACAGGATGCCGCTTGTTATGGAAGAGGGAACGGTCCGGATCACCTTCGATATGCGGGTCCGGGGCTGCTTTGCTTCGACCGATCTGTTCGCGGCGGATCCTGCTCCCTTTTATCAGGTCCTTCCGGAGGACAGGCTGATCCTTGAGGTGAAGTATACGGAATTTCTGCCGCGGATCCTTTCGGAGCTTCTTGCGGGTACAAACGCCTGTCAGCTGGCAGCCTCGAAGTTTGTGCTCTGTGAGGATGTCCGAAGGACACATTTGGGGCTGGAGGTAATTGTGTAATGGGAATCAAATCGATCATCAAGGATTCGATCCTGAATTCGGATATGTACAATCAGGCGATCTCGTTAGGAACGGTCCTTACGATCGCCGTCGATATGGTGCTGGCGCTGCTTCTTGGGATCCTGATCTACAGGATCTATAAGCGGTATTATATGGGAGTCCTGTACAGCAGCAGCTTTGCCTTTACCCTGATCGGGATGACGGTGCTGACCTGTACGGTAACGCTTGCGATCAGTACGAATATCGTCATAGCTCTCGGTATGGTCGGCGCTCTGTCGATCGTGCGCTACCGAACGGCGGTAAAGGAGCCGCTTGATATCATGTATCTGTTCTGGGCCATCACCATGGGGATCACCTGCGGAGCCAGCATGTTTTTTCTGGCGTTTGTCGGGATGGCCGTTATGCTCGCTCTGGTGATGTTTTTTTCAAGGAGCAGGCGGGCGGAAAGCTCCTATGTACTGATCCTGCATTTAAGCGACAGGACGGCAAAGGAGGGGGTGCTTTCGGCTTTAAAGGACGAGGTCTATACGCTTCGCTCAGAGACGAACCGGGGAGAGTTTACGGAGTTAGCTGTTCAGATTTCCTTTACGAACAGCGAGAAAGGTGGTATTCTTTCTGATAAGCTGCGGGAGCTTCCGGGAGTAAGCGATGTTACGCTGCTTCAGTTTAACGGGGAGTATCACGGGTAAAGATAAAGTAAACTTTACTGAAAAGGAGAAAAATATTATGGAAAAGACACTGGACAAGATCGTAGCGCTTGCAAAATCGAGAGGCTTTGTATATCCGGGCTCGGAGATTTACGGAGGACTTGCGAATACCTGGGATTACGGAAATCTCGGTGTAGAGCTTAAAAATAATGTAAAAAAGGCCTGGTGGCAGAAGTTTGTCCAGGAGAATCCCTATAACGTCGGGGTGGACTGCGCGATTCTTATGAATCCGCAGACCTGGGTGGCTTCGGGACATCTCGGAGGGTTCTCTGATCCGTTAATGGACTGTAAGGAATGCCATGAGAGGTTTCGCGCCGATAAGATCATTGAGGATTTCGCGAAGAAAAACGGGATCACGTTGGAAAAGCCCATCGACGCTTATTCTCAGCAGGAGATGAAGCAGTTCATCGAGGATCATAACGTTCCCTGCCCCTCCTGCGGCAAGCATAATTTTACGGATATCCGTCAGTTCAACCTGATGTTCAAGACCTTCCAGGGCGTTACCGAGGACGCGAAGAATACGGTATATTTACGGCCGGAAACCGCTCAGGGAATTTTTGTAAACTTTAAGAACGTACAGCGGACCTCGAGGAAAAAGCTGCCTTTCGGGATCGCGCAGATCGGAAAATCCTTCCGCAATGAGATCACGCCCGGAAACTTTACCTTCCGTACGAGAGAATTCGAGCAGATGGAGTTGGAGTTCTTCTGTGAGCCGGGAACGGATCTGAAGTGGTTTGAATATTGGAGAGGGTTCTGCCGCGACTGGCTGATCTCCCTCGGAATGAAGGAAGAGGAGATGCGCCTGAGAGACCATGATCCCGCGGAGCTGGCCTTTTATTCCAAGGGGACGACCGATATCGAGTTCCTCTTCCCGTTTGGCTGGGGAGAGCTTTGGGGGATCGCGGACCGGACCGATTATGATTTAACGCAGCATCAGAATACTTCGGGGCAGGATCTGACCTACTTTGACGATACGAAAAACGAGCGGTATGTGCCTTATGTGATCGAGCCTTCGTTGGGGGCGGACCGCATGGTGCTCGCCTTCCTCTGCGCCGCCTATGACGAGGAGGATCTCGGGGACGGGGATATGAGGACCGTTCTGCACTTCCATCCGGCGCTTGCTCCGGTCAAGATCGGTATCTTTCCGCTTTCGAAGAAGCTGAATGAGGGAGCGGAAAAGATCTTTACAGACCTGTCAAAATACTATAACTGCGAGTTTGACGACCGAGGGAATATCGGAAAGCGCTACCGCAGACAGGACGAGATCGGGACGCCCTTCTGTGTGACCTACGATTTCGATTCCGAGACGGATCAGAAGGTAACGGTTCGCTCACGGGATTCCATGGAGCAGGAGAGGGTCGCTATCGCTGAGCTCAAGGATTATTTCGAGGAAAAACTGAGGTTTTGATGCTTCGGTAAATTATACTCGCGAACGCAATTAGCTGCCGATTACGACAAAGCAAATGTACTGAAATTGCGTTTGCGAGTCTGGTTTATCGGCAACGAAAATTGTTAACAAGTATATATTGCAGCCCGCAGCCTTGCGGGCTGTACTTTCTGAGCGGAATATGCAGAACGAGTATGTGGTTTTATATCTGGAAATCAATCTGATGTCGGTTCTGCTGATCGCGATCATAGGCTTCAAGACGAGAGGGATCTCCCAGATGGTCGCGCAGCGGAATTTTTCCAATGCCATAAACGCGGAGGCGGCTTTCTTTATCTCCGATACGGTCGCCGCTCTGATGGCTCCGGGATTTATTCCCTTTAACCGCGGTATTCTGCTCTTATCCAAGTTTGTCTATTTCTTTTCTACGACCCTGATGTGCTATTTCTGGTTTATCTATTTCGAGCACAGACAGGGCTCTTCCTTTGTCAAAGATCAGCGGAAGGTCAACTGGTCCGCTTCTCTTGTATGGGTCATGACGGCGCTTCTGATCATAAACTGCTTTACGGGAGTTCTTTTTTACGTGGATGATCAGAATGTCTATCACAGAGGTCCGCTGTTTCTGTCGATCTATGTCCTTTCCTATTTTTATGTTCTGATCACGGCAGTCCATGCCCTGATCGGCGTGTTTGATAAGAACCGGCATACGGACAGGAGACTGCTGATCTCTTTGGCGCTCTTCCCCATAGCGCCTGCTCTGGCGGGGGTGTCTCAGTTTTTGTTTCCAAGGATACCGGTGGCCTGTATGGCGCTGTCGCTGTGTACGCTGATCATGTACCTCAACTGGGTGGATGAGATCGTTTCCATTGATCCGCTGACAAGGCTCAACAACAGAAAACAGCTGCTCTTTCACTATGAGCAGCTGCTTCGGAATATTGCGGACGACGGACAGCTGTATCTGTTGATGATCGATGCCAACCGTTTTAAGGCGATCAACGATACCTACGGGCATTTGCAGGGAGACGCGGCGTTAGAACGGATCGCGGAGGCTCTTCGAAAGGCCTGTCGGGGGATGAAGAAGCGGGCGAATATCGCCAGATACGGGGGCGATGAATTTGTGATTCTTGCGGAGGCGGAGGAGCTTTGCGAGGTAGAAGAGCTGAGAGACCGGATCCACGCAAACCTTTCCGAATTAAACAAGGCGGTTGGCTCCCCTTATGAGCTGACGGTTTCCATCGGGATCGCAAAAGCAGAAGAGGGACTTGACTTAAAGGAGCTGATTGAAAAGGCCGACGGGGAGCTGTATGAGGAGAAGAAGAGGCTGCGTGCGGGACATGTTTGACAAAATACCGTAAAGGGATTATGATAATTGTGCGTTAGCAATCGCTAACCAGACGGTTTCATCATAAGACGGGAGGGGCTTATGGGTCTGAAAACGATAGCAAAGATCACGGTGCCGGTGCTTCTTCTGGGAGCGGCCGGAATTCTTCTGACAGCTTATTTCCCGGGACGGGGCAAGGAGCATGAGGCCGAGCAGGTATCGCTTGGCAGTATCGCGGGGGTCATCGAGGAGAGCGGGGATATCGACAGCAACGAGGAATATACGTATTATTCCGGCGTTTCCGCGCCGATCTCCTATATTGCCATTGAAACGGGAGACGAGGTTACCCGGGGTGAAAAGCTGGTGGAGTACGACGTAGAGGATTTTGAGCGGAAGCTGTCCGTTGCGTCGTTAACCAGAGAAGAGAGCGAAAACAACAGCAAGGGACAGATCAGCCAGAGCAACGCCTGGCAGGCTAAATATAATCAGGCGGTAGCGGACGACAATACCTACGCTGTGCTATACTGGTGGGAGCGGGAGGTCGGAGACAATATTTCCGAGGATCAGTACAGTGACAACTGGAGCGTTCAGAATCGCTCGAAGGAGTTAAATCAGTGCATTGCCGCAAAGAATGAGGAGATTGCGAGGAAGCAGACGTCGTTACTTGACGATGATCTGGATGAGGATGATATCGAGGACATTTCGAGAGAGATCTCAGTACTCAGAGAGGATATCGCCGCGGCTCAGACCGAGCTTGCGGGGCTTCCGGTGATGCAGCTTGATCCCACCGAGAACCAGATGCGGAATGATGTCTCGAATGTGATGGAGGATATTACCAGAAACTGGAACGAGACGAAGACCAACAAGGCAAAATATGAGGCCAACGTTTTGAATTCCAGTCAGAAGGAGGCACTGCTTGACCAGGTAGAGATCGCCAAGGAGAACGAGAGTTTTGCGCAGATCGATCTGGGCAAGGCGATGCAGGGGATCACGGCGGACTTCAACGGGATCGTTACGGAGTGCAATGTGAAGGCGGGTTCCGTCGTTAACCGGGGAACGCCGTTATTTACCATCGTTTCCAGAGACGATATGAAGGTCACGGTGATGATCTCCAAGTATGATATCGGAAGCATTAAGGTCGGACAGCGGGCGGAGATTGACGTCGCGGGGACCCGCTATGTCGGGAAGGTTTCCAAGATCAATCAGATCGCGACGACGGACAGCTCCGATAAGAGCAAGGTGGCGGTGGATGTAAAGATCGACGGCGGAAAGGGACTGATCTTAGGACTCGAAGCGGACGTTACGATCTACACCGATGAAAAAACAGGCGTTATGTTAATTCCCTACAACGCTTTTTACAGCGATGACGACGGCGAATACTGCTATATCATCAATGACGAGGGCGTGATCGAGAAGAAGTACTTTACCGCGGGGATCGTTGACAGCTCCTACGTTGAGGTGTTAGACGGCCTATCCCTCGGAATGACGGTGATCACCGACGCGATAACGGATGATCAGATAGGAGAGAAAGCCTTTGAAGCCGTTCATTGAGTTCCTGCACGTCGATCGGAAATATATGATGGGCGACAACGAGTTTTACGCCTTGAAGGACGTTAATCTCGAGATTTACGAGGGCGAGATGGTCGTGATCTTAGGCCCCAGCGGCGCGGGGAAGAGTACATTACTGAACCTCCTTGGGGGGATGGATTCTCCGACTGCGGGGAGCATCGTATTTAACGGCCACGATATCGCGAAATTTAAGGATAACGAGCTGACGGCCTACCGGGCGTGGAACGTCGGGGTCGTTTTTCAGTTTTACAATCTGATCCCGACGCTTACGGCCTATGAGAACGTGGCTCTTATGCGGGATGTCCGGAAAAAGGTGAAGAAGGGCTCTGTCTGGGAAAAGGAGTGCGCGGGAAACGAGCTTTTGGATCCGAAGGAAATGCTTGCTTCTGTGGGCCTTGCGGAGCATATGCACCAGTTTCCTTCCCAGATGTCCGGAGGAGAGCAGCAGAGAACGTCGATCGCAAGGGCTCTGGCGAAAAATCCGAAGCTCCTGCTTTGCGACGAGCCCACGGGGGCGCTTGATACCCAGACCGGAAAAGAGGTTTTAAAGCTGCTTCAGGATATGAGCAGGGAGAAGAAGCATACGGTAGTTATGGTAACGCATAACAGCTTTTTCGCGGAGATCGCGGACCGCGTTATCCGGGTCAAAAACGGGACGGTAAGCTCGATCGATCTGAATGAGTCTCCAAAGGATGCGTCGGAGGTATACTGGTAATGTTGGGCCGGAAGCTGTGGCGGGATCTTCTGGAGGGGAAGGTACAGTTCCTTTCGATCTTTTTGATGTCCCTTTTAGGGATGTTTGTTTTTGTGGGCTTAGACAGCGAATGCAACGGTATGCGCGTCTATGAGGGCAGATATTATGAAGAGCAGAGACTCGCGGATCTCTGGGCCCAGGGCATTTCCTTCCGCGAATCCGATCTTGTCAAGGCGGAATATATTCCCAATATTCAAAAAGCGGAAATACGGATGAAGGTGGACGGGAAGGCGGAGCTTCCTGAGGAACGGGACCTTTCGATGATCTTTTTAAACGGAAACGAGCTGTCCCGTATGTATCTTGTCGAGGGAGTGCCCTACAGTCTGGGAATGAGCGGTGTCTGGCTGGATGTTTTCTTTATGCGAAAACAGGGGCTTCGGATCGGAGATACGCTGACGATGAAGGTCGGGGGCACCTCCTTTACGCAGGAAATCAAGGGCAGCGTCTATCACCCGGAGTACGTTTATTTTCTGCCGGATGCCGCGGCTATGATGCCCGATTACGGCGAGTACGGGGCTGCCTTTATGGACGTAAAGTCCTATCCGGATCCGGCCAGGTTTTTTTATAATCAGATGATCCTTGACGTAGCGGGGGTCGACAATACGGACGGATTATCCAAAGAGGAAAAGAATCTTTGCAGCAGGGCGGGACTTGAGCTTAAATATGCGCTGGGGTCGGATAAGCTGATTGTTACCGACAAGGATTCGGAGCTGTCCTATCAGACCTTCCGGGCGGAGATCGAGCAGCATGCCTCCATGACCTATATGTTTCCTGTGGTTTTCCTGCTGATAGCGGTCCTCGGGATTGTTACAACCATGACGAGAATGACGGCCAGGCAGCGGATCCAGATCGGGACGCTTAAGGCGCTTGGCCTTTCAAAGAAAACCATCACGCTCCACTATGTTTCCTACGGCTTTGTGCTGAGCCTTTTCGGTGGAATCACGGGGGCGGTGATCGGCTACTATTCGATCGCGAAGTATATTATCAGTCTGATGGATACCTCCTATCTGCTTCCGAGGATTGATACGGCCTTTTCCGCGAAGTCCTTCGGCGCTATCGTGGTTTCGGTCATGGTTTCCTCTTTTGTCAGCTTTGCCGCCTGCCGTAAGGAGCTCGCCCCCAGACCAGCGGAGACCCTTCGGCCGGCAGCTCCTAAGAATCTTAAGCATTCCCTGATCGAAAAAAGCAGGCTGTGGGAGCGCTTGTCCTTTTCGGTTCAGTGGAATATCCGGGATATCGCAAGAAACAAGGTCCGCTCCGCCATGGGAGTCGTAGGAGTTCTCGGGTGCTCTATGCTGATGTTTTCCGCCTTTGCCTGTCTGGATACGGTTTCCTTTATTACAAACTGGATGTACGGAGAGTTGAATACCTCGCGCTACCAGATCATTATGGAGGAAGGCACCCCTTATTCGACAACGGAGGAATACGCGAAGCGCTATACGGGACAGATGGTCGAGCAGGTTCCGGCAGAGTTTGAGGCGCTTGGGACCAAGAAGACGGGGTCTGTTACGGTCTATGACAGAGGAAATTATCTGCATTTTCAGGACAAGAAGCTAAAGCCCTTGAGACTTCCGGAAAACGGGATCTCCATGTCCTATAAGATGGCAAGGACGCTACAGGTTTCCGAAGGGGACCTTGTGCGGTGGCACCTTGTCGGGGACGACAAGTGGCAGCTTTCGAGGATTTCCGCCCTTTACCGAAACCCTGTCAACCAGGGACTTACCATGACCAGAGAGACCTTCGAGGATCTGGAATATTCCTTTGTACCGACGCAGATCTATACGAATCACAAGCCGGCAGAGGATCTGAAGGATGATAAGAATGTAACAGGAGCCCAGAGCCTCGGGGATATGATGAAGGCTTTGGATTCTATGAAGGAAATGATGTATACCATGGTCTATATCCTGATCGTCGCGGCTGCGGTCCTGGGGGTCGTTGTGCTCTATAATCTGGGGGTTTTGTCCTTAGTTGAGAAAAACCGGGAGATGGCGACCTTAAAGGTCCTTGGCTTTACGACGGCGGATATCCGGGGAATCTTGCAGAAGCAGAATATCTGGCTGACCGCGGCGGGGATCGCTTTAGGGATACCCTCCGGCATGTTTTTAGTCGAGGCGCTGTTTGGGACCATGCCGGAATCTATGGACTACGTGGCGAGCTATGAGTTTTTGTCCTATGTCTACGCCACCGCCGGAACGTTTCTTCTTTCCCTTGCGGTGAATCGTATGATTTCCAAAAAGGTCAAGACCGTGGACATGGTAGACGCGCTGAAGGGGCAGGAATAAGCCCGGATAAGTTGTAGACAATCGGAAAAATCTATGTTATATTATTTCGAGTGAAGTATGTATAGAGGTTGTTGCTTAGGTGATTGTCTGCAGGTGTCGAAACAACCGAATAAATGAAAGCCAATTTTCCAAGGGGGAAAGTTGGCTTTTTTTAGCGTATAAGCCCTCGACAATGGGCGTGACCGGAGCGTGCTTGCACGGTCCCGGTCGCGGACATTAGGCGAGGCAACGGAAATGAGTATGGAGCGAAGCGGAATACGAATTGCCGTTGACAGATCGCGAAGCGATTGGGGCTTATACCGGGAAGAAGAAGGAAGAAGAAAGAAGGGAGAAGAAGACAATGAAGAAATGGGTGTACCTGTTCAGTGAAGGTAATGCCGACATGCGAAATCTACTGGGAGGAAAGGGCGCGAATCTTGCCGAGATGACCAACATCGGCCTGCCGGTCCCGCAGGGCTTTACGATCACGACGGAAGCATGTACGCAGTATTATGAGGACGGCCGGAAGATCAATGACGAGATTATGGGCCAGGTCATGGAGTATGTAGAGAAGATCGAGGCGATGAACGAAAAGAAGTTCGGAGACCTGAAAAATCCTCTTTTGGTTTCGGTTCGTTCGGGCGCCAGAGCTTCGATGCCCGGAATGATGGATACGATCTTAAACCTCGGCCTGAATGACGAGGTCGTAGCCGCGATGATTGCAGGGAACCCGGATCCGAAGTTTGAGCGGTTCGTATACGATTCCTACCGTCGTTTTATTCAGATGTTCTCCGATGTCGTTATGGAGGTCGGAAAGAAGTATTTCGAGAAGCTGATCGACGACATGAAGAACGAAAAGGGTGTGGAATATGACGTAGATCTGGATGCTTCGGATTTAAAGAAGCTCGCGGAGCAGTTTAAGGCAGAGTACAAGAATCAGCTGGGCAAGGATTTCCCTTCTGACCCGGTAGAGCAGTTGAAGCTGGCCATCGAAGCGGTATTCCGCAGCTGGGACAACCCGAGAGCCAATGTCTACCGTCGTGACAACGATATCCCTTATTCCTGGGGAACTGCGGTCAACGTTATGCCCATGGTCTTCGGAAACCTGAACAATGAGTCCGGAACGGGCGTTGCCTTTACAAGAGATCCCGCGACCGGCGAGAAGAAGTTAATGGGTGAGTTCTTAAAGAACGCCCAGGGTGAGGATGTCGTAGCCGGTGTTCGTACGCCGATGCCGATCACGCAGATGGAGCAGGAATTCCCCGAGGCCTTCAAACAGTTTACCGAGGTCTGCGAGACATTGGAGACGCATTACCGTGATATGCAGGATATGGAGTTCACGGTTGAAAATAAGAAGCTGTATATGCTTCAGTGCCGGAACGGAAAGCGTACCGCTCAGGCAGCCCTTAAGATCGCCTGCGATCTGGTAGACGAGGGGATGAGGACGGAAGAGGAAGCGGTTGCGATGATCGATCCGAGAAATCTGGATACCCTTCTCCATCCGCAGTTTGATACGGCGGCTCTGGCGGCGGCAAAGCCTTTGGGCAAGGGACTCGGAGCCTCTCCCGGAGCGGCCTGCGGTAAGATCGTCTTTACGGCGGAGGATGCTCAGAGCTGGAACGCCAGAGGAGAGCAGGTCGTGCTGGTAAGACTCGAGACTTCTCCCGAGGATATCACCGGAATGAAGTCGGCGCAGGGGATCCTTACGGTCCGTGGCGGAATGACTTCTCACGCGGCGGTTGTAGCTAGAGGAATGGGTCGTTGCTGCGTTTCAGGCTGCGGCGATATTATTATGGATGAGGAGAACAAGCGCTTCTCCTTAGGCGGCAAGGAATTCCACGAGGGAGACGAGATCTCTATCGACGGAACTACCGGAAATATTTACGACGGAATCATCAAGACCATAGACGCTTCGATCGTAGGCGACTTCGATCGGATCATGAGCTGGGCGGATAAGTACCGTAAGATGAAGGTAAGAACCAACGCCGATACTCCGGCTGACGCAAAGAAGGCAAGGGAATTAGGAGCAGAGGGAATCGGTCTCTGCCGTACGGAGCATATGTTCTTCTCCGAGGACCGAATCGAGATCTTCCGCGAGATGATCTGCTCGGATACCGTAGAGGAGAGAGAAAAGGCTCTGGACAAGATCCTGCCTTATCAACAGAGAGATTTCGAAGAGCTGTACGAAGCGCTTGAAGGGTGTCCGGTAACGATCCGTTTCTTAGATCCGCCTCTTCATGAGTTCGTTCCGACAGAGGAAGAGGATATCAAGAAGTTAGCCTACGCTCTCGGAAAGTCCATTGAGCGTGTTAAGAGCATTATTTCAAGCCTCCATGAGTTCAACCCGATGATGGGCCACAGAGGATTAAGACTTGCTGTCACCTATCCGGAGATCGCGAGAATGCAGACGAAGGCCGTGATCCGGGCTGCGGTTGCGGTAAACAAGAAGCATCCTGAGTGGAATATGAAGCCGGAAATCATGATCCCGCTTACCAGTGAGGCGAAGGAATATCAATATGTTAAGAAGATCGTTGTGGATACGGCCGCGGAGGAGTTAAAGGCAAGCGGCGAGACTCTGGATTATGAGGTCGGTACCATGATCGAAACGCCGAGAGCCGCGGTTACGGCGGACGCGATCGCGAAGGAGGCGGACTTCTTCTGCTTCGGTACCAATGATCTGACCCAGATGACCTACGGCTTCTCCAGAGACGACGCGGGCAAGTTCTTAAATGCCTACTACGATAAGAAGATCATGGAGAACGATCCGTTTGTCAAGCTGGATCAGGAGGGTGTCGGAAAGCTGATGAAGATGGCGGTGGATATGGGTAAGGCCGGAAATCCTTCCCTGCATATCGGTATCTGCGGCGAGCACGGCGGAGATCCCTCTTCGGTAGAGTTCTGCGCAAATGTCGGCCTCGACTACGTTTCCTGCTCACCTTTCCGTGTTCCGATCGCAAGGCTTTCCGCCGCGCAGGCAGCGATCAGCCAGGCGGCCGCAAAGAAGGAGGAGTCCGGTTCCAAGGCGGATGACAGCAAGAAATCCTTCGTAGACGATGAGACCAAGGCCAGATTGAAGGAAGCCGCGGAGAAGGCACAGGAGATCGCAAAGGACCTTGCGGAGACGACGGCAGAGGTCGGAAAGGCCGGACTTGCCGCTCTGAAGGCCGGGATCGAGGAAGCCAAAAAGGTATACAGCGAGAAGAGAGACAATTAAACAGAGATAATTCTGGTAACATTGCTTGTTGATTATAGGGAAAGGCATTTTCTTAAAAGGGAAATGCCTTTTCTATCGAAAACGGGGAAGAAAATATCTGGTAAAGGAGAACGAATATGTCGGTACTTACAGGCCTGGAGCCGAAATCGGTAATGAAATTCTTTGAGGAACTTGCCGCGATCCCGCACGGATCCGGAGATACGAAACGGATCAGCGATTATTGCGCAGACTTTGCGAAGGAACGAGAACTGTGGTATTTACAGGACGAGAATAATAACGTTGTTATTCGAAAGAACGGGACCAAAGGCAAAGAGGACCATCCCTATGTTATGCTGCAGGGGCATCTGGATATGGTCTGCGAAAAGGAGGAGGGCTGTTCCATCGACTTTACGAAGGACGGTCTGGAACTGGAGGTAAAGGACGGGAGGATCAGCGCGAAGGGAACGACCCTCGGCGGAGACGACGGGATTGCCATTGCCTACGCTCTTGCGATCCTCGATTCAGACTCCATCGAGCATCCGCCCATCGAGGCGGTGTTTACCGTAGACGAGGAGATCGGGCTGTTAGGCGCGTCAGCCCTTGATATGAGCGTTTTGAAGTCGAAGTATATGATCAATCTGGATTCCGAGGATGAAGGGTATCTCCTGGTCAGCTGCGCTGGAGGAGCGACAGCGAACTGCTCTCTGCCGATAGAAAGAGAAGCCTTTGATGGAGTTATGTTAACCATTACGGCGGATGGTCTTTTAGGCGGACACTCCGGACAGGAGATCAACAAGGGAAGAGCCAATTCCAGTATGCTTTTGGGCAGAGTTCTTTCCAATGTATTTTCGAAGATATCTTTCCGCCTTGTCTCAATTTCCGGCGGAAACAAGGACAACGCGATCCCCAGGAGTACAAGCGCGGTTATTACAGTCAGGAACAGGGAGGAAGCGGAGAAGATAAACGGCGTTGTTTCCGGGCTTTTGAAGGTGATTTCCCGGGAGTACAGTGTTACGGACCCGGAGTTAAACCTCAGGGTTTCGGACTGTACGGAAGCGCCTGGACTCCTGCCGATGGATGAGGAGTCGACGAAGCGTGTGATCTATATGCTAAGGCTCTTCCCCGCGGGGGTACAGAGGATGAGCCCGAATAACGCGGATCTGGTTCAGACCTCCTTAAATCTCGGTGTCCTTCGGACTGAAGAAGGCTGCGTTACTTCGGCCTTCAGCGTTCGAAGCAGCGTGGACTCGGAAAAAGATGAGTTGATCGGGAGAATTGCTTCGGTTATGAACGTACTGGGCGGGACCCTTTCTCTTTCCGGGATCTATCCGGCCTGGGCCTATCGGGAGGATTCGAAGCTTCGGGATATTATGGTCGAGGTATATAAGGAGTTGTATCAGAAGGATATAGTGGTCTACGCCATTCATGCGGGCGTGGAGTGCGGTCTGTTCTGCGGTGCGATGAAGGATCTGGACGCGGTCTCCATCGGACCGGATATGTCCGATATCCATACGACCTCTGAGACGCTCAGTATCGAGAGCGTTCAAAGGACATGGGAATATCTGCTGGCGGTGCTTGAGAGACTGTAAACGGCGGCGGGAACGCCAATGCCAACGTTACAAAAAACGTAACATTAACAGTACCGGACTGGTTATAAAATTTTTATTGAAATTTAATAATTCATGTACTAGAATAGCTTTATTCCTATATTATTTTCTGAGATTTTTATGGCAGGGCCGCCGAGAGGAATGTGCCGCTTTGCGGCCGGCGGCCCGCCGCGAGTAGGGGGATTTCATCACCCCTACTCGATTTAATAAAGCTGTTAGGCGGGAGAAACGGATTTGAAATTTTATCCACTGACGGGGAACGAGAGCGGGACAGAGAGAGACAAGATCCTTCTGGATTATAAGAACGGGCATCAGATCGGCGCTGTGAGACTTGGCGCGGACAATATTTTTGTCAAGCGTTATCTGAAGGTCTACTATATCGCGTACCGGAATATCTACCGGGCGTTTCGAAGGGTCAAGTCGGTGCCTACGAGAGTCGGCTGCTGCAACGGCGATCTGGAGATCGATCATCTGGTGTTGAATGATGAGGAAAGGGAGCTTGTGGAGGTCGCCCTTCCCGGCGAGAGAGCGGGAAAGGCCGTGCTTTCGGAGATCCACGAGAAGGCGCCGAAGATCTTAATCGGGAAGGCATGAGAAAAGAAGAGTTAGCGGAGAAGCTGTTACAGTCCTATTCTGTCTATTATGATGTGAAGTCGGAGGACGTGGAGGCCCCATTTTTTGCGGAGGCGGTTTTCCATAACAGGGACGAGCAGTATTTTCTGGTAAAATCCGCGAAGCTCTCCGAGAGCGTTTCCAATGAATACGTTTATTTTGCCGAATGCGAAAAGCTGACAGAGGAGAACCTGACCAGCCTTTGCGAAACCGCATGGGACAGAGCGCTGTCCGGATTTGTTCCAAAGCCCGGACATAAAAATTCTGATGTATCGCTCTTCATCCTTTCGGAACAGATCTCTGAAGAAACAGCAAGGCTGGTTTCCAAAATGAAAAAGTATAAGAGCTATCGGTTTACGCTCCTCGGCTTCAGCCGCTTCAGTCTGGTCGCAATCGACACTTCGGGTGAGAAGGCCTATTTTAACCGTGTAGGCAGATTGCTTGAAAAGGTCGTTTGGGATATAATTCATTAACTTTTTAAGTATGTAAAGGAGATAGGATATGGCATTAGTAATCATTCTTGCGGCGATTGCGATCCTGATCGTAGGCTATCTGACTTATGGATCATGGCTTTGCAAGCAGTGGGGGATCGACCCCTCAAGAAAGACTCCCGCGCATGAGAAAGAAGACGGTGTGGACTATGTCGCAGCCAAGCCTGCGGTTCTTATGGGACATCACTTTTCATCGATCGCGGGCGCGGGCCCGATCAACGGACCGATCCAGGCATCGGTTTTCGGCTGGGTTCCGGTATTCTTATGGTGTGTGTTCGGAGGAATCTTCTTCGGAGGTCTTCAGGATTTTGGCTCCCTGTTCGCTTCGATCCGGCATGACGGAAAGAGCGTCGGCGAGATCATCGGCGATACCATGGGCGCGAGAGCAAAGAAGCTCTTCATTATTTTTGCCCTGCTGGTTCTGATCCTTGTTATCGCTTCCTTCGTTAACGTCGTAGCGGGTACGTTTATGACGGCGGCAGACGATATGACCAGGGGCTTTGTCGGCGATCCGACAGGAAACCAGACGACGGCGATGATTTCTCTGCTGTTTATTGTTATCGCTATCATTTACGGTTATGTTACGAACAAGATGGGCGTTAAGACTCTTCCGGCTTCTATCGGCGGCGTGATCGCCATCATCGTTATTACGATCATCGGCCTGAATGTAGGCTTTGCGATGAGCCGTACCGCGTGGATCGTTTTCATCGGCGCGTACATTACGATCGCTTCCCTTGTACCGGTTTGGATCCTGTTACAGCCCAGAGATTATTTATCGAGCTTCTTACTTTACGCTATGATGATCCTTGCGGTATTCGGTATCCTGATTTCTACCTTTACCCATTCCGCAACCTTCAGCATCGCTCCTTATTACAGCGCGGCTGACAGACCGGCGGCTTATCAGTATCTGTTCCCGACGCTGTTCATTACGGTTGCCTGCGGAGCCTGTTCCGGGTTCCACAGCCTGATCTCTACAGGTACAACCTCTAAGCAGCTTGATAACGAGAAGGACGCAAAGCCCATCGGCTACGGCTCCATGCTGATCGAGTCCGCTCTGGGTATTGTTTCCCTGATCGCGGTAGGTATGGTCTTTGAAGCTTATAAGAACGGTGACTTCGGTTCTCCGTCAGCGGCCTTCGGTGCCGGTATCGCTTTGATGTTCGGCGCGGAGGGAACGACGACCTACAATACGGTAAGAGCTCTTCTGACCCTTGCTGTTTCGGTATTTGCTCTGACCTCACTGGATACGGGTACCAGACTTTCCCGTTTCATGTTCTCTGAGCTGTTCCTTACGGCAGATGAAGCAACCTGGCAGGATGCCAAGGGAGCGAGAAAGTTCCTTGCTCATCCGCTTGTCGGTACGCTGTTTATGGTTATCGTCGGCTGTATCCTCGGCGGACTTTCCCTTTCTCAGATCTGGGGTCTGTTCGGCGCGGCCAACCAGCTCCTTGCAGGTATCGCTCTTCTTGCGGTATGTACCTGGCTTGGAAATGTTGGGAAAAACAATAAGATGTTTTACATTCCGATGTGCTTTATGCTGATCGCTACGCTTTGCAGCCTGATCCTTACCGTTAAGACCAAGCTCGGTATGATCGGCGCGGGCGAGGCAGCCTGGGGGGACTGGTTCCAGTGTATTTTCGCGGCGGCCATGGCAGTTCTTGCTGTGATCCTTGCGGTAGAGGGTATCCAGACGCTTTCCAGGCAGAAAAAGGCCGCGTAAAGAATAACAGCGGCTAATATAATAACGGTTAGTACGATCGGGCGGTTTGAGCTTTACCGCCCGATTGCTTTTTTCTATAAAGGATGCTACAATAATAACTTGCAGGTTGAGTTTATAAAAACGAAGTATGGGCCTTAGGCGTGTGCTTTTCGGGGTGTATCAGGGGATGGCAGCTGGTAAGGGGAACAACTATTTAGGTGAAATCGGAAAACAGATCGTATCCTCTCTGGGCGATGGCCTGCAAACGGGCGATTTTTCCGGGCTCAATCGGGCGATTTCCGATTCTGTGGAAACGGTGCTCAGGGATTCTCTGCGGACCGGCTATGATGCCTTTTCCCGGGCCACAAAGACCAGTGAGTACGACCCGAGGAATGCCGCGGAGGGTAGTAAGACCAGAGAATATCAGGAGCGGATTTACCGGGAGCACGTCGAAAGAGACGAAGCGATCAGGCGGCAGAAGAAAGCCGCGGAGGAAGCGGAGAAAAGACGGGCGGCAAACGATCCGAATCGTCCTGTCCCGGGTCAGTATAAGAAAGTAAAGAATGCTCTGACGGTGCCGGGGACCTTTCAGGCGGTGGGCAGTGTTTCAAACAACATCTGTATCGTCGGCGGAGCGGTGGGTATGGCTGTTTTCGGCGTTCGGACCCTGCTTCATATTATCGGAAGTCTATTGAGTTTCAGCAGTATTTCAGGACTTTTGTTTCCGGCCGCTCTGTTTTTTATTTCCGCAGGGGTCTTTACGGCGGGACTTCGCAATAAGGGACTGCTTACCAGGGCAAAACGCTACGCGGAGATCTGCGGGGCCCAGATGTATACGTCGATCGCAAAGCTGTCCTCCAGCGTCGGAATGAAGCCGAAGCAGGTCGTAAAGGATATCAAGCGGATGCTGAAGAAGGGCTTCTATCCGGAAGGCTTCATTGATGAGCAGGAAACGACGCTGATGCTTTCCCGCTCGGTCTATGATGAGTATCTGCGTCTGGAGCGTGAGCGTAAGGAGGA
Organism: Lachnospiraceae bacterium; assembly: GCA_017444015.1. GTDB lineage: Bacteria > Bacillota > Clostridia > Lachnospirales > Lachnospiraceae > UBA2868. Next base: position 22,487 of record JAFSXN010000019.1, read on the forward strand.
GCTTAAGAAACAGGAGAGCGCCGAAATGGATGCCTCCCAGCAGAGCGAGTTTGACGCCATGCTTTCGGAGGGCGAGGCAAGTGTGAAGCGTCTTCGCAAGCTGAATGACAGGATCCCGGGCGAGGTGATCTCAGGGAAGCTCTTTGAGTTAGAGCGGCTGTTGAAAGAGATTTTTGCCAGGGTGAAGGAACATCCGGAGCAGATGGAGCGGATGCATAAGCTGATGGAGTATTATCTGCCGACGACGATCAAGCTGGTGGAGGCTTATGAGGAATATGATAAGGTGAGCGCGCCGGGGGAGGAGATCCTTTCGGCGAAGGCGGAAATCGAGAAAACGTTAGATACGATCAACGATGCCTTTGTACAGCTGTTAAACAAGCTGTTTCAGGATTCGGTGTGGGACGTGACATCGGACGCGAAGGTGTTGGAGACGCTGCTGAAACAAGATGGGTTGGCGTGATTCCATACGATAGTCCGTTGCGCAAATATGACGAATTCGACTCGGCCCGCTTGC
>JAFSXN010000020.1 GCA_017444015.1 Lachnospiraceae bacterium
CAGCGCCGATTTACCCCCGAGAAAAACCCTGCATGGGGGTGGTCAGGATATAAAAAATAAGGAAGCGGTTTGCCTATGAATGAAGAGGAAAGAACCAAGGAAATAAGCAAGGGGAAGCGACGTTTCGTCAAGATTTTACGAGACGCAGGAATTTCAAAAGACCGGATATCACTTCTGGAGCCGCTGATCACAGAAACCGCCTGGATGAAGGTGAAGCTTCAGGAGACGAGGGAAGCGATCGGGAGCTCCGAGTTAGTGGTTCATTACAATAACGGAGGCGGCCAGAGCGGGAAACGGGAAAATCCGCTATTCAGAGCATACGAATCCTTGTTCAAAATATATCTGAGCGGCTTTGAGACAATACTGAATGAATTACCGAAAAACGGGGCGGAAGCAAAGCGGCTGGAAAAAGAGAAGCCTTGTAATGCTCTCGCGATCGTGAGGGCTAAACACGAGAAAGAAGCATGAGAGGATCACAGGAACCGAGGATCAGAATAGAGCCGGATCGATTATCTACAGATGGCGACGACGCTGCTTTTTTGATGGCAGAATACGGCTGCAGACTGGACGAGTGGCAGAAAATAGTGCTTGATTGCTGGCTTGGAAAGGATAAGGCCGGAAAGTATAGCGTTACTTCCGCGGGGTTAGCTCTTCCGAGGCAGAACGGGAAAAACGTTTGTCTGGAGGCAAGAGAGTTTTTCGGGTTAGTAGTAAATGGCGAAAAGATACTTCATACCGCACACCAGGTAAGAACCTCAAAGAAGTCATTTCGAAGACTAGCCTCGATGTTCACAGATAAGAAACATCCGGAGATAACGGATATTGTGAAGAATATCCGCTACACAAACGGAGAGGAAAGCATAGAGCTGGATAATGGAGGGACGATTGAGTTTTCGGCCAGATCAAGGCAGGCGGCCAGAGGTTTTGATGGAATATCTCTCGTTGTTTATGATGAGGCCCAGGAATTAACGGACGATCAAGTAGAGGCAATAATGGCCACACTCGCAGCTTCCACAACAGGAACCAGGCAGCTGATCTATACGGGAACGCCGCCTTATCCGAACTGTCCGGGAGATGTATTCCGGAGACGGAGGACGATCTGCACCAGGGAACCAGGTAAACACGATTCCTGGCACGAGTGGAGCGTAGAAGCTGACAGCGCCGATCATATCAAGACCGACGATAGAACGTTATGGTATATGACAAATCCAGCTCTGGGGATCCACTTGACAGAGGATTTTACGGAAGAGGAATTCCGGAGCATGAGCGCCGATGGTTTTGCGAGGGAACGCCTTGGATGGTGGAGTCCGGCTCTTACAGAAGCAGACGACTTCGCGATCAGTAAAGACCTCTGGGACAAGTGCAAATCTGAGCAGGAAAAGCCGGAAGGGAAGACTGCATATGGGGTCAAATTTACGGCAGACGGATCCGGGGTTGCACTTTGCGGGGCAGTAGTTCCGATAAAAGGACCGGCAAGGATAACGCTGATCGAGTACAGATCAACAGGCCAGGGCGTTCAATGGTTGGCCAGCTGGTTAATACCAAGATATAAGCAGGCCTCTTGTGTTGTAATCGATGGGAGAAACGGAGTCGATGTCCTTGTTGAGAAAATTAAAGACGATTGGAAATATAAGGATTCTATCATAAGACCATCGGCAAAGGATGTTATTGCTTCCGTGAGTACGCTAATAAATGCGCTCAACGAGCAGGAAGTAACATGGTATTCCAAGCAGGATGTATTGAGAGAAAGCGCAGTCTCCTCAGTAAAGAGAAAAATCGGCGGAGGCTGGGGATTCGGGGGAGAAAACTCTGCACCGATCGAGGCGGCGGCTCTTGCTTTGTGGGGAGCTAAGACGAGCAAGAGGGACCCGGCAAGAAAAATGCAGATAGGATAAGAAAATGATTACGATTGATTTTGCGGAAGCTTCAGGGCTTGGAGCTGTCGAAAGAGAAAAATTACAGAAGCTGCAGGAAATATTTACGGCGCATGTAACGGCGAATTTCGAGAAGAACCGATATTATGAGGGGAAAATATCCCTGAATGAGGTTAACATCGGGATCGCTCTTCCGGATGGAATCAGAAAGTTGGAGATCGGTTGCGCGTGGGGCGCGAAGACCGTAGATGTACTGGCGGGGCTATCTCAATTTGACGGTTTTGTCGGGGAGAACGGCGTTGAAGTACCGGAATTACAGGAGATAGTCGCTAAAAACCGGCTGATCTCCGAATATATGAAAGCCTGCAGAGACGAATTAAAGTTCGGGTGCACGTTTGCGACGCTTTCCGCCGCAGGAAAAAAAGGCTGCCGGATCCGGTTTCACTCTCCTCAGACAGCAGCAGCGCTTTGGGACGGGCAAAAAGGGAGGATTGACTGCGGTTTTGCGATTATAGATTCAAAGCATGACATTCTGAGGATGGAAGAAATCCCCGTATTGGTAAATTTCTATACGGACGATGCAATTTGGGTGCTTCGCAGAAATTCGGACGCAGATACGTGGAAAGCGGAGCGCTATAAAAATAAAATGGGACGGCCGCTTATGGAGCCGCTTGTCTGGAATGCTACCAGCAAAAAACCGCTAGGGCGTTCAAGGATCAAGGAACCGATCCGGAGACTGATCCAGGGATACGTACGAACAATAGCAAACGCGACAATAGGACTGGAATTTGCTACATCACCACAAAAATATCTTCTGGGGGTAACGGATGAGCAGTACGATATGCTGATCAGTCAGAAATTCAAGCAGTATGTAGGGAGTATAATTGCGAGTACAAATAATCCGGAAACAGGGCAAAAACCGGAATTTGGACAGCTGCCGCAGGGCAGTATTGCGCCACACGTAGAGATGATCCGGGTTTTGGCAACACAGTTTTCGGCAGCAACCGGCTTGACGGTAACAGATACGGGAGTAGTAAACGACGCTAACCCCACAAGCTCGGAAGCAATTTTAGCACAGTCCAGGACCCTTACAGGAATGGCTGAACAGCTGAACGCAGGCAACGGCGACGCGCTCAGGGAGATCGCTTTAATGGCGATAGCGATTACGAATAATACCACGTTAGAAGCATTGACAGAGGAGCAAAAAAGCGTCGTGGCTCATTTTAAGAATCCGGCTATGCCGAGTATTTCCGTGACGGCAGACGCAGCGGTGAAGATCGCGGGAAGTGATCCGGATTTTGCTCAAACAGATGTCTTTTACGAGATGTTAGGCTTTGATCAGGCGGATATCCGTAGAATCAAAGCACAAAAAACGAGGGCAAGAGGATTAAGAGTGCTCGATGAGATAGAGAATGAAGATACCGGAGAAGACGTGGAAAACTTATCTGGAGAGACTGAGCCGGATCGACAAAACGGCGACCAAAAAGATGATCGCTTATATGAACAAGGTGCCGGAGGCACTGCAGAATAATCCGGCGGCCCTTGTTGAATATGCATATGGTATTTCTACGAAGTACGGAGAAGCGGCGGCGGCTTTGGCTTGCGAGATGTACGACGCGATCGCGGAGGCTTCCGGAGCTCCTGCGGCCCCAGCGATCCCGGCAGAGGTAGCAGAATACGGAGACGTAGCAAAGGCGGTATACGGAACGAGGAAAACAGAAAATCCGGAGATCGTGGCCAATTCTATCGGACGTCTGGTGAAGCGGACGGGAGCAGATACGACGATAAAGAACGCGATCCGGGACAGAGCCGAGTGGGCCTGGATACCGAACGGAGATACATGTGCTTTCTGCCTTGTACTCGCGTCCAGGGGCTGGCAGCAGGCGTCGAAAAAGACCCTCAAAGGAGATCACGCAGAGCATATCCATGCGCATTGTGACTGCTCGTTTCAGATCCGCTTTGACCGGAATACAGAGTATGCAGGGTATGATCCGGATAAGTATCTGAAGATGTATGAAAAGGCCGAGGGCGAAACATCACAGGATAAAATCAACGCAATACGCAGAGCACAGTACGCTAAGGATAAAGATAGGATAAACGCGCAGAAACGGGAGGCTTACGCAAAGAGAAAAACAATTCTGGATAGACCCGAAAACGAACAGGATATCATGAAACAATTTAATGTGTTTGACTCTTCGAGTCGTACCGGCGAAGAAAAACTTGCACAGGTCAATCCGCATTATAGCGAGAACCGCGAGTATCGTATAAACTGCCAAAGATGTGTTGTTGCCCAGGAAGCGATCGAGCGCGGGTACGATGTTACGGCAAAGCCGTGGGCAAATGACAGGATTGGAAGTAACGGCTTGGCGGCGTGGAAGATTGATATGAATAATCCGAGATCCGATCCAGAGCTTAAACAGGTAGAAAAAAAATCCGATTTTAAATCGGATATTAAAAAATGCTTTAAGGAGTGGGGTGATGGCTCGCGCGCTATTATCCGCGTACAATGGACCAAAAAAGCCGGAGGAAACGGGCATTTCTTTACAGCGCGGCGCGAAGGTGATAAAATCATTTATACAGATCCTCAAATAAATAAAGTACGTGACATTGACGATACTTTAAGAAGATGTACTACTGGTAAAAATAAGTTATGGATTATGAGGATAGATAATAGAGAATTTTCAGAAGCCATAGCTGACGCCATACAAAACAGGGAGTAAACAAAATGGATGAAGATATTTTTGTAAAAGCTTGGAAGGAAGGAGCTGAGGAAAATCAAAAAGCACGCCGAGGACTTCCGGGATACGCTGGAATGACAGATAAAGAATTAGATGAAGTGATTGAAAAAAAATATGGGAAGGACTGGTCGATGGACGATATCCAAGAGGATGAAGAATTATATCATGAATATTGGACAAGAATAGCGAGCGGATATTAATACATAAGCAAGACGGAACGCCTATGGATCTAGAGTGGATTACTTGTGACAGAGTTATCGGGAAGTATTTCAATAAAGGGCAGTTTCACGATACAAATAAAGCAATTTCGAAAAGGACTAAATCAAATTGCAGAGAACCCAGGAGGCATATTTATCGATATTTCCGAAAACGAGATGAAAATTGATGAAATGAAAGAAATTGCACTGAAAAAAGCAATAAGAAGATCAAGATTCGGTTCTGATATTATAATTGTTAAAGGCAATCAGTATAAAGCGTATAGAATACAAAAATAAATACCGTCACCCACCTCCAAAAGTGAAGTAGGAAACGGTATTTATTTCGAGGAACAATCTCCTCATCTACTTTATAGCATAAATCAAAAGATTATGCAACAACAAAAACGTATGAACACCGGGGCTCCACAGTGACTCTACGGTGTTTTTTGTTGGAATAAGGGTTAAAGAAGCAGACTTAAGGGTCTGCTTTTTTAATATAACGGCGACGTGAGCCAAAATCACGGAAAAGCACTCAATGGAGGTGACAAAATATGTCTGAAACTGCAAAGCAGGAAACTAACGGAAGCGAAGAGAAGACTTTTACCCAGAGCGAGATGAATGCGATCATCAACGACCGCCTGAAGCGCGAGAGGGAGAAATACTCGGATTACGAGGCTTTGAAGGATAAAGCTTCGAAGTATGACAGTTACGAAGAGTCTTCGAAGACAGAGCTTCAGAAAATTACGGAGAAAGCGGAAAAGCTGCAAAAGGAACTGGATTCAATGAAACAGGCTGAAAGCGTCCGCGGGATCCGGGATAAGATAGCAAAGGAGACCGGCGTACCCGCCGAGCTCTTAAGCGGAACTACAGAGGAGGACTGCAAGACACAAGCGGAGGCTATTAAAGCATACGCGAATCCCTCCTATCCGAGCGTTACGGACAAGGGAGAGTCTGGCGGAAATCCGGGAACATCAACAGCCCAGCAATTTGCAGACTGGGCAAATCAGGTTTTTTAGAAAGGAGTTAAATAATGCCTACAGGAACACCTACAAACAGATCAAATCTACCGCTGCCCAACAGCGTATCATCTGAGATTTTACAGAAGACGCAGGAGGCGTCTGCAATCATGCAGCTTGCGAGACAGATTCCTCTCCCGGGGAACGGCTTACAGATCCCGGTTATCACAAGCGATCCGATCGCGAACTGGGTAACTGAGACCGGGATCAAGCCGGTCAGCAATCCGGGACTCGATAAGAAGATTATGCAGGCGCATAAGCTTGCGGTTATCGTTCCGTTTTCGGACGAATTTCGCCGGGATACGAGCAGACTCTATAGCGCTCTGCTCGAAAGACTTCCGAAGGCTTTAAGCAAGGAATTCGACAAGACCGTATTTTTCGGGCCTTCCAGTACGCTCGCGAACTTCGACGATTTCTCGGCGGTAACAGCTCAGTCGATCTCCGGGACAGGAGGAGTATATGCGGCACTTGTGGCAGCTGATACGGATATTTCAGAGGAGGGTGGCACGATCAACGGCTATGTTATCTCTCCCCAGGGGCGCGGAGAGTTGCTCGGCGCAGTAGACGACGTCAAGAGGCCGCTGTTTGTAAACAGCGTAGCGGAAAGCGCTATTCCTCGTATTCTCGGTTCGCCTACGTATTTTAGACAGGCGGCTTATCAGGCAGGATCGGCGGCCTCCGGTGCAGATCCGGCGGTACCGGATATCATCGGATTTGCCGGAGACTGGTCTCATGCTATGTGGGGGACGGTTGAAGGCGTCAAGATCGATATCTCCAAGGAGGCAACGCTTACGACGGAAAGCGGCGGTGAAACCGTTACGATTAACCTCTGGCAGCAGAATATGTTCGCTGTTCGCGCCGAGATCGAGGTTGGATTCGTAGCGGAGACAGAGTATTTCAATGCTCTGACAAGGACACATTCCGCATAATGAAGCACCTGATCAACAGGCTTACCGGCGGCGATATGTGGGTAGCGGACAATCGTGTTGATAAATATCTGGCGGCGGGTCACAGGCTCGCCGCCTTCACGGTAAAACCTGCAGAGGCGACCGAAGAGCCGGACAAGACGGAGGAGACGGAAAAGGCGGAAGTTGCACCGGTGCAACAGACGGCGGAAGGCAAGACGAAGCGGAGCAGAAAGGCCAAAGAATGAGTTACGCAGCAGTAGAAGATGTACAGAGCGGAATGCTTAAGGAAATGTCAGAGCGGGAGCAGGAGATCTGTGAGGTTTTACTGGAACGGGCGGGGCGTCTGATCGACGCCTATAACGCCGAAGCAGACGAGGATATCAAGAAGGATGTTTCCTGCGGTATGGTTTCCCGGGCAATCGGGGCAGATGATATCAGTGGGGTTCCGATGGGAGCAACGCAGGGGTCTATGTCTGCCTTGGGGTATTCTCAGAGCTGGACATTTTCAAATGGCACAGTCGGCGAGCTTTATCTTTCGAAGCAGGAAAAGAAATTGCTAGGCTTAGGAAACCGGATCGGATCCTATAGTCCGGTGGAGGGTTTGGTTTATGATACGGGGAATAACAATACAGCTGGTCAATCGGGTTGAGACGGGGAAGGACTGGGCGAATCGTCCGGTTTATAGAGAGACAGCAGAAGCGATCGACAATGTACTGGTCGGGGAGCCATCCACGGAGGATATCACCGACGCGCTCAATCTGTACGGGAAGCAGGTTTCCTATATTCTCGCTATTCCCAAGGGCGATACGCATAACTGGACAGACACAAAGGTAATTCTACCGGAGCCGTTTGCCGGGACGTATCAGACGATAGGCTTTCCTACGGCGGGGATCGAGGAGAATATTCCGGGGCCGTGGAATAAAAAGGTGAAGGTGGAGCGATATGTCGAAGGTAAAGATTGAGTTGGATCATAACGGGATCCGGGCGCTCTTAAGGTCAAATGAGGCAGGGAAGCTCTGTCGGAGGTATGCGGATAACGCTGTATCAAGACTGGGTGAGGGCTACGAAGCGGACACCTATGTCGGTTCCGGAAGAGTAAACGCTTCCGTTATGGCCGTTTCCTTCCAGGCAAAAAGAGACAACCTGAAGAATAATTCCATCTTAAAGGCACTGAAATGATAGAAAAGATTTTGATTGAGTATTTAAGTGAATATGCTCCTGTTCCCGTCTTCATGGAAAAGCCGGACAGTCCGCCGGAAAGCTATGTTCTCATAGAAAAGACGGGTTCTAACCGGTCAAACCGGATCGAAACGGCGATGATCGCCGCCCAGTCTTACGCCGGTTCTATGGCAGAGGCGGCGGAGCTTAACAGACTGGTTAAGGATTTGATTCTTGACAGTGTTTCCCTTGACGAGATCGGCGGTATAAGCTTAAACAGCGATTACAATTTTACGGACACATCAACAAAGGAATACCGATATCAGGCGGTATTTAATATCACGTATTACGGAGGTTAAATAAAAAATGGCGAATAATGCGCAGAATGTAAGCGTAGGTAAGCCGAAGGTAGGCGGGGCGATCTATCGTGCGCCGCTTGATACGGTATTACCTGTAAGCGCCACGGAGGCGCTTGACGAGGCATTTGCCTGCCTTGGTTTCTGTTCCGATTCCGGCCTTACAAATAACAATTCGGCGGAGTCAGAGGATATCAAGGCGTGGGGCGGGGATATCGTGCTTTCTGTTCAGACAGAGAAGCAGGATACCTTTAACTTTGAACTTCTGGAGGTTTTCAACACCGACGTTTTGAAGACGGTTTACGGCGACGAGAACGTCAGCGGGGATCTGACAAACGGAATCGAGATCGTCGCCAACAGCGAAGAGCAGGAGGAATTTGCCTGGGTTATTGATATGACCTTAAGAGGCGGCGTGATGAAGCGTATCGTAATCCCGGACGGAAAGATCACAAACGTAGACGAGATCAGCTATACCGATAATGAGGCGATTGGATACAATACGACGCTTTCGGCGCTTCCGGATTCCTCCGAGAAGCAGGCGACTCACTACGAGTATATCCAGGCACCCGTAACCCATACGGTCACGTTTGAGACAAACGGCGGTTCTACCGTTAAGACTCAGACGATAAAGGAAGGCGGGACAGCGAAGGAACCGAGCGCACCGACAAAGAGCGGCTATGCGTTTGATGGCTGGTATTCAGACGAGGAGCTGACCGAGGAATATGATTTCCAGACGGTACTGGCCGAGGATATCACACTGTACGCGAAATGGGAGGTTGCGATCGTTAATCCTACTGTCTCGGCGGAGGCGGCGGCTACTACGTTATTCGGGACCGCTGTGAGGGATATCCAGAGCAATATCCGGATCAACAACGGAAGGGTTACCGGAACGCTTAAATATCTTTCTACCGGCGAGATCGCAGACGACTGGGGAGCAGGAAACTTTATTGCTCTGAAATTCACGGATATCGACAGCCGGGCGACGTCGGTTATGGTCGGTATGGATCCTTCCCAGGGAAGCGGGCTTGTTGAGATCATCGATGATCCGGACAAGAACGGAGTCTTCAAGGTTACAGACAAGGATACGCAGGTATTTAAGGTTGTCAGCTCGGATGGAACCAATACGACGACGACCACTTACGACCTGTCAGGCCTGACAATCAAGGAGGCGTAAATGATCCAGGGAACTACAAAAAGCGGTTTTTCTTATTCCATAAACGACGACGCACTCGACGATCAGGAGCTCCTGGACGCTTTTATGGATATGGACAACGGCAACCTGTCAGCATACAGGGAAGCTATTGTCCGGCTGCTTGGTAAGGAGCAGAAAGAAAGACTTTATAATTTTCTTCGGGATAAGGAAACGAAGAGAGTTTCCGCAAAAGCGGTAGCGGAAGCGTTTGCCGAAATACTGGGAGACGCTTCGGAGAGGTCAAACGCGGTAAAAAACTGATCTCCCTTGTCGAAATGATACGGGTCGGCAAGGATGAGCTGATATGTGACTTCGCGGAGACCTACCATATTATTGAATTACGCAGTTTACGGCCGTCAATGCTCGCAACATTGGCGGCCGGTTTGCGTGAAAACAGCCGTATCAAGATGAAGATAGCCGGAACGAAAATTGATCTGAAGGATATGCTGTTAGCTTCCATAACAGACAAACTGGGGATTCTGCTCTGGCAGAAAACAAAAGACGGGAACAAAGGGATTAACCCGCCGAAGCTGGTTGTTTCAGAGCTTACGATGGAAAAGGAAAAGGAGATTGTAGGCTATTCAAGTGGCGCGGATTTCCTGAAGGAACGAGAGAGGTTACTAAATGGCGGAAGGATATAATCTGGCGAATGCCTATATTCAGATATTACCGAGCACAAAGGGGATAAAAAGCAATCTCGAAGGCGCTATCGGCTCGGAGGCGGCAAGCGCAGGACAGAAGGGCGGTGAGTCTCTGGGGGCGGCGCTCGGATCAACACTAAAAAAGGCTGTTGCCGCTATCGGTATCGGAAAGATCGTTAAGGACGCTTTGGACGCAGGCGGGAGCCTGCAGCAGTCTTTCGGAGGTCTTGAGACAATTTACGGAGACGCAGCGAAGCAGGCAAAAGAGTTCGCGGCGCAGGCGGTTACTGCAGGGATATCAGCCAACGATTACGCGGAGCAGGCGGTATCTTTCGGGGCGGCTTTAAAACAGGCCTTTGGCGGAGATGTTACCAAAGCAGCAGAGGCAGCCAATACCGCGATAATGGATATGGCAGATAATTCCGCCAAGATGGGAACCGATATCCAGAGCATACAGAACGCCTATCAGGGTTTTGCAAAACAGAATTACACCATGTTAGACAATCTGAAGCTCGGATACGGCGGAACCAAGGCGGAAATGGAGCGGCTGCTTTCGGACGCTGAGAAACTGTCAGGGATTGAATATAACATCGATAATCTCGGAGACGTATATGACGCGATTCATGTTATCCAGGAGGATCTGGGATTGACAGGGGTGGCGGCAGCAGAGGCTTCAACGACATTTACGGGATCGTTTGCAGCTATGAAAGCAGCGGCGCAGAATCTTATGGCGAACCTGACGCTCGGAGAGGACATCCAACCTGCTTTAGAGGTTTTGGGTCAGACAGTTTCGGCTTTCGTCCAAAACAACCTGTTTCCGATGATCAAAAATCTGGTTTCAGCTCTGCCGGAGGTATTGAGTGGAGTCGAGAAGATCGGCGGGGATATGGTCGGGTGGATTATCGACGGGATCACGGAGAATCTGCCGGGACTCGTCAAGAAGGCTCCGGAAATTATCGAGCAATTCATAGAAGGTTTTACAACACGTCTGGACCATATCGTAAGAGCCGGAACAGAGCTGATCGGGAAGCTGGCAAGCGGTCTGGATCAGGGGATTCCACAACTATTAAGCAGGGTTCTTCCGATGATAACGGAGTTTACGGCAAACTTAAGCGCGAATTTCGGAAAGATTGTGGACGCCGGGATCGATCTAATCCTGCACCTGGTACAGGGAATTATAAACGGACTACCGGATCTGATCCGAAATGTACCACAGATCATTATCAATATATGTGACATCATCAATAAGAATATGCCAAAGATCTTAAAGGCCGGTGTAGATATTATCATTATGCTCGGAAAAGGAATTATTCAGAGTATACCGGTTATTATCGAAAATTTCGGAAAGATCGTAGAAGCGATCTGGTCCGTAATAAAAGCAGTCAACTGGCTGAACCTGGGCAAGAATATCATTGACGGAATAGCAAAAGGCATAAAAAACGCAGCGTCTTCCGTATGGCAGGCCATCAAGGATGTATGCGCGAGCGCTCTGCAGGCGGCGAAGGATTTTTTCAAGATCGGATCCCCGTCAAAGCTGATGAGCGATCAGATCGGACAATGGATCCCCGCCGGTATAGCTTCCGGTATTGAGGATAATATTAAAACGGTTCAGGACGCTATGGGGGATCTTTCCAATATGACACTCGACAGTGCTATGGGGAGCTTAAGCGGAACCATTGTGAATAATGTTACGGCGGCGGAAGGGTATAAGGTAAAATCAGGCGGGACCGATAACTCGGGCGTTGCTGACGCAATATTTAATGCTTTAAAGGGAATGTATATCTATATGGATTCCCGAGCGGTCGGCCAGCTTGTAGCGGAGCCTGTGAATGATACCCTGGGTAAAGCGGTAATAAGGAGAGTATGAAATGAGGCAGGACGCCTTCGGGCTTACAATCGGGGATAAACATACATACAGAGATTTCGGGCTGATCATGACATCATTTTACATTCCTCTTCCGGAAACGAAAAAAAGCCTGATTGAAGTCCCCTACGCAAGCGGAAATCTGGATTTTACAGAGGCAACAGGGGAACCAACGTACCAGGACAGGGAAGGGCTTAAGTTTGATTTTGCAATTCACGATAAATCCTGGAACCTGGAAACAATAAAAACCAAGCTTGCCATGCACCTTCACGGAAGAAAGCTGAAGCTGATTCCGGACAACGACACAGGATATTACTACATGGCAAGGCTTCAGGTCGATTCCGAGAAGAAATATAAAAGTTATGGAATATTGACTTTAACAGGGAGCGCAGAACCGTTCAAATATGATCTGCTGTCTTCGGATGAGCCGTGGAAATGGGATCCCTTTAATTTCTATACCGGAGTCATACGGAACTATGGGGAAATACATTTCACAAACGGGGGAGAGTTTACGGTCGCGGCGGGCGGAATGAATACAGTTCCGGTATTTATCGTAACAGCGAGCACGAACTTAGCTCTGGTTTACGACGGGACAACTTACGGTATGCCAAATCCGGGGACATACAGGTTCCCGAAGATAAAGATCGGAAATGAGGCGGTTACGCTTACCTTCACAGGAACAGGAACAGTAACGATCCGATACAGAGGGAGATATCTATGATCTATGAAATATATCTGGACGGGGAGCTCTTGTATTACCAGGGCGACGAGGAAAGGGTGATCCACAATACTGTTTTAAAGCAGGCGTTAAACGAAGCGGATACACTGGAATTTGATATTTATTCCAATCATCCGCTATATAACAGCTTTACCCCCAGAAACAGTATGATACAGGTACTTAAGGACGGAGACGAAGTATTTTACGGAGAAGTCCGGGAGGTTATCGACAATCTGGATTACAGCAGGCATATCTACACAGTAGGTGAGCTTGCTTTTTTATTTGACTCGATTCAGCCGCAGGCGAAATATCAGGATATCACTCCGTTTAACCTGTTTAGCACAATGGTACATCTGCATAATTCACAGGTTGAGGAGAAAAAGCGCTTCAGCGTCGGAATGGTGACAGTAACGGATCCGAATGATTCGCTCTACCGGTTTACAAATTATGAGGACACTCTAACAGCGATAAGAGACAAGCTCTGCGACCGTCTGGATGGATATCTAAGGATCCGGAAAACGGGAAATACAAGATATATCGATCTTGTCACGTTGCCGGATTACGGGACCCTCTGCAATCAGACGGTAGAGCTTGGGGAAAATCTTTTGGAGTATTCCTGCAATACATCGGCGCAGGATATCGCGACAGCTCTGATCCCTTTAGGGGCAAGACAGGAGGAAAGCGTTATTGAGGGCTTAGACGCATATCTTACAGTTGCCTCCGTCAACGACGGGAAGGACTACATCTATAACCAGACGGCAGTCAATAATTTCGGCTGGGTAAAGATTGTAAAGCACTGGGATGATATCACGCTTCCGGCCAATCTTTTGAGAGCAGCACAGGAATGGCTGACAAGCGCACAGTACGCTCAAATGACGTTAGAGTTAAACGCAGTGGACCTTTCGGCATTGAATACAGATATGGATTCGATCGAGGTTGGGGACCGGGTGCACGCGATCGCAGAGCCTTTCGGAATGGATACGGTATTTCCTCTTCAAAAAAAGGCTACCTATCTGCAGGATCCTTCCAAGAATTATATTGTACTTGGGAATACCATACAGAAATCTTATACACAGCAGACTTCCAAAGCGCTCACAGATCTCGAATACGAAATGCCGCAGCAAAACTCAATCCTTGACGCCGCAAGGAAGAACGCTCTGGAAATGCTTTTAGATGAGACGCAGGGCGGATATGTTGTTTTCGAGTACGACGCAAACAACGAGAGTATGATCGCAATCAATATCTGCGACGCGAAAACGATTGCTAATTCGACAAAACGATGGCGGTGGAGTCAGAACGGTTTCGGATATATGAAACGGAACAATACGACTGATTCCTGGACAGGTCCGACAGTCGCTATGACGATGAACGGGGCGATCGTAGCTGATTTTATTACAGCTGGGACAATGCTTGCAGATCGGATCAAGGGCGGGACGCTGGAGCTCGGAAAGGTCTCCGGTTATTCCGATGGAAGCATTAAGATTTATAACTCTAGCGGAACTTTAATAGGCCGGTGGGATAAGAACGGGATATATGCAACAGCGGGAACCTTTAGCGGAAACCTAAGTGCTGCCGGTGGTACGTTCGCCGGTGACCTTCAAGCGGCAGGCGGAACCTTTAGCGGAAACCTAAGTGCTGCCGGTGGTACGTTCGCCGGTTCATTAAGTGCTGCGTCTGGAACGTTTTCCGGAAGCTTAAGCGCTGCGGATGGGACATTTAAAGGCACACTGAGCGCAGCAAGAGGAACGATTACGGACGGATCTGGAACTTTAAGTATTTCGAGTGGAAATCTTGAAATGACCAATTCCAAGGACGGAGGGGCCGGGGTTTTTGTCAGGAAGAGCGGGAGTAATTATTACGCCTGCTGGGGAGCGAAGAATTCGGCGGCGAGGAATAGCGATTCTTATCTGGAGACATCAACGATGAACGTTATCAAGGCGGGGGAGAATGCGTCGGATGAACGGTTGAAGCAGGATATTGAGGATCTGGACGCAGGGTACTGTAAGAGTCTGATCCTTGGTATCCGGCCGAAAAAATTCAGTTATAAGAGTCGCCCGAAGGAACTGGAGCTGGGGGTTATCGCTCAGGACATAGCGAAGGTACAGGAAGAGTACGGAATCACGAAAAAAAACTGGCTCTGCTATAAAAGGGAAAAAGATGGGATGTATGAGGTTCAATACAAACAGCTGATAGCTCCGATTATTAAGGTTATTCAGGAACAGCAAAAGCAGATAGAGAGGCTGGAAATATTATTGCAGGAGGGAAGGAATGGCGACGTTTGAGCAGAATATTGAAAATCTAAGGTCGGCAGTATACGGCGAAGAGGTCAGGGGTTCGATGATCGAGCTGTTTGAGTACGATCACGAGCTGTTTATCGGGAAGGCTGCGGAAGCGGCAGCTTCGGCTTCTGCAGCGGCGGCCAGTGAGGCGGCAGCAGGCACAAGCGAAACGAACGCAGCGGCTTCGGCAGCGGCAGCGGCGGCCAGCGAGACAAACGCGGGGGCGAGCGAAACGAACGCGGCAGCTTCGGCGGCAGCGGCAGCGGCGAGCGAGACAAACGCAGGAGCAAGCAAAACGAACGCGGCAGCTTCAGCAACGGCAGCAGCAACGAGCGAAACCACGGCGATAAATAAAGCGGCGGAGGCAGCGGCTTCAGCGGCGGCGGCAGCGGCCAGCGAGACAAACGCAGGACTATCGGCGACAGCGGCGGCGGCAAGTCAGACAGCGGCGGCAGCAAGCGAAACAGCGGCGGCGACAAGCCAGACGGCGGCGGCAGCAAGCCAAGCGGCAGCAGGCGCAAGCGCTACAGCGGCGGCTACATCGGAAGCAAACGCAGCGGCAAGCGAAACGAATGCAAGAACGGCGGCGAAGAATGCGGCGGCGGACGCTGTGGAAGCGGTTACCGAGGATATGGAGGATTATGTAACGAGTGCGAGCAATAGCGCGAACGCGGCCGCTGAGTCAGAAGAGAACGCGGAGGCATGGGCTGTCGGAGAAAGGGGCGGCGTCCCGGTTCCAAGTACCGATGAGACGTTTGAGAACAGCGCGAAATATTACGCGAACTGGGTCAAGGACGCCTTTGACAGAGTTTTACCAACATTGAATGTTGATCCGCTTACCGGGCTTTTGCATTGGTCGGGCGGAGCGCTTAATTTTATTGTGGATAGTTCCACAGGAAATTTAAATTACAGTTTCTAAGAAGGAGGAGAATATGGCAGTAGCTGGAAAAGTAGCCTGTACCCCGAAGGGGGAATGGGTATCCGGAACGTCTTACGAGATTCTGGATATTGTAACACATGAGGGTGCGTCCTGGCTGAGTAAGGCCGGAAGCAATTCGCAGGAGCCTACGAGCGAGGCGACAAACTGGATCCGACTCGCGAAGGACGGCGTAGACGGGACAGACGGCACAGACGGGACGAACGGCACGAACGGAACGGACGGAGAAGACGGAAATATCTGGTATCGCGGTACGGCGGTAAGTGGGAAGATTTCCACGCCAGCAGTATTCAATACCGGCATAACGGAAGCGCATACCGGGGACAATTATCTGAATACCACAGAAGGGGCTATCTACCATTGTGTGACGCCCGGAGACGCGAGTACGGCGACGTGGGTTTATGACATGACTATTACCGGAGGCTTAAGCGAGCCTACGTGGTCAGAGGTCCAGGGGAAACCCTTTACGAATATCGGGGACGGATTGGAGGTTGTGGATGTCGGCGGAGTACCGACACTGACATCGACCGGCGGCGCTTTAAAGATCGGGGATGTCTCGGGAGCTTCGATCTCTTCGAATATGCAGGAGGTTTCTCTGACGTGGAGTGATCCGGCGGATATCGTAGTCGACGGATCAACGCTCGCGGCATGGGAAGGGACTCTGGTTGTCAGAAAGGCCGGATCAGCGCCTGCAAACCGAAATGACGGGACGGTGATTGTCGATAATAAAGTTCGGAATCAGTATTCCGTCAATGCGCTGACAGACAACACGGTGGAGTATGGAATCACATATTACTATCGCTTTTTCCCTTATACGACAAACGGAGCCTATACGACCGGCTCGGCGCTTGCGGTTACACCGGGAAGGATCAACATCGAGCACGTTCCCGTACAGTCCGGTACGCTCACTTATGACGGAACAGAGAAGACGGCGAGCTTCACCTATTATGATTCCAATAAGATGACTGTCACAGGCAACACCGGAACGAACGCCGGGAATTATACGGCGACGTTTACGCCAAAAGAGGGCTATTGCTGGTCAGACGGAACTACCACGGGAAAGGCGGTTTCGTGGACAATCGGGAAAGCAGTAATAAACGTTCTGCCTCATATTACATCGGCTTTGATTTATACCGGGAGCGAGATTACACCGACATGGGTGGATTATGATACGGATGAGCTGACGATCGGCGGGGATACCGCAGGAACGAACGTAGGGAATTACGCGACGACCTTCACTCCGAAAGCTAATTATGAATGGTGGGACGGGACAACCGCTGCAAAGACTGTAAACTGGGCGATTGTTTATGAGAGTATCGAGAATGTTCCGGTCCAGACAGGATCTCTTACCTACGACGGGACGGCGCAGGCTCCGACATGGCTGTACTTCGACAGTACGAAAATGACAAAGACGGAGACGGCTCAGACGGACGTGGGAACGTACTCAACAACGTTTACACCGCTCACAGGCTACAGCTGGCCGGATTCCACAACGGAAGCAAAGACGATCAACTGGACGATCGCAAAGGCTACGCTCACGATCCCGACGCTGAACGCCTACGATCTGACCTATGACGGGACTTCAAAGGGAGTTACCTTCTCGAATTTCGACGGCAATACAATGACGAAATCCGGGGATAGCGCAACAGACGCAGGGAGTCATACCGCTACGATCAGTATTGCCGATGATGACAATTACGAATGGACGGATCACACGGTCGTTGATCAGACGTACAGCTGGACGATTTCAAAAGCGTCCCTTACGATCCCGACGCAGAATACAGCGACGCCGCTTGTATATTCCGGGAGCGCACAGACGGGATCCTTTAATGATTATGATTCCACAAAAATGAATGTATCCGGAAATTCGGCAACGAACGCCGGAACGCATACGGCGACCTTCTCCCTGAAAAATTCAAACAATTATCAATGGTCGGGAGGGTCAACGGCTGATCAGGATGTAAGCTGGGTAATTAATAAAGCGGATCAGACGATTACGCCGCAATCGGCGAGCGTTACCCTGGATTCGAGCCATACAACCGTACAGCTGGGGATAACTCAGACGGGAGACGGGACGGTTACAGCGTCTACAAGTAATAGTTCGGTCGCTACGGCTTCGGTGTCGAATTCCATCCTTACGATTTCGAGCGTCAATAATACCAGCGGCTCCGCAACGATTACCCTCACAGCGGCGGCTACGACAAATTATAAGGCGGCGAGCGCGACGGTAGCGGTTACAGCGCAATTTACGACAGCTACTATTTACGGATTCCACATTGACGGAAACGAAAGCGATCCTGAGACGGCAGTTACATATCTGGAGGACGCCATCGGAAAAACGCCTGCTCACATGGATTATACGCAGGATGAATTTAATTATGGCAGCTGGGAAAACGCCTTCTTTATGCCGCGTCCGTGTATGTTGAAATCGGACGGAACCGTAGATTATTATCTCGATCCGGATGACTATACAAAGAAAGCGGACGGAGTAACCGCTTCGGATGTAGCAAATACCGCATACGACGGAAACGCTATGATGGAATGGGGGCAGAACGGAAAGAAGATCTGGTATAAGATCGTCCCGGACAGCGGAAGCACAAAAAGCGCGTCGGTTTATATCGCAGACGAGCAGGTAGACAGCGGTTATAAGGCGTACAGCTTTATCAACAATCAGGGCGATCTGGTGGATCATTTTTACACGCCGATTTATAACGGCTCTGTCATAAGCAGTAAAATGAGGTCCATATCCGGACAGCAGATCAGCAACAAAACGACGGCTACGCAGGAGGTTACATACGCAAAAGCCAATAATGCAGGGAATGATGTTCTATGGAATACAGAGGTTTTAGCGGATCGTATTCTGATTAATCTACTGCTTATCCTGATGGGAAAATCCTTAGATACGCAGACTGTTTTTGGTCAAGGCGCACATACAAGCGGAACAGAAGCGATCAATAATACATTCCGGTCAGGTGTTCATAACACAAAAGGACTTTTCTACGGGACAAATGTAGGAACTGTAGCTTCAAACAGTTTCGAGAATTGCGTTAAGATTTTCGGTATGGAAAATTGGTACGGATTCCAGTGGAGAAGAATTGCAGGCTGGATCAACGATAACGGCACGCAGAAGATCAAGCTGACCTACGGAACAGAAGACGGCTCCACGGCCAATGCCTATAACGAGACAGGCAACGGATATATCAGTATCGGAGCAACTCCGAGCGGAACTTCCGGAGGATATGTCAACGAAATGCAATTTGACGAATATGGGATGTTTCCGAAGATCGCAAGCGGCTCTGATAGTACCTATTATTGCGATGGACTCTGGTTTAATAATAGCCAGGTCGATTACGCCCGTGTCGGGGGCGCCTCGGACAGCGGGTTGCTTGTCGGCGCGTTCTGCGCGTATCTGTCCGCCGCGGCGTCGAATTCGACCTGGCGCATTGGGGCGGCGCTCTCTTGCAAACCACTTGCTGGGGGGTGAATTGGAGCGAAGCGACAAGAGGGGGCTCTCCCCCTAAGATAAATACTAAAATAAAAGGGTACGGACAAAACTTGCAGCGTACCCGAAGAAATAACAAAGGGTTGGGCTGCGCGACCGCCCATGTCGGGGGCAACTCGAACAACAGGTTGCATGTCGGCACGTTCTACGCGAATCTGAACAACACGGCGTCGAATTCGAACTGGAACAATGGGGCGGCGCAGTCTTATCAAAGTATGGAACGATAACAAAATGCGCGGCCTGACCCCTACCCCTTGGTAAAAATAAACTCGCAGCAAGCGTCTGTTAGTAGGGAGCCGAAAGCGGACGAGAGGATAAGAGAAATGAGATCATATAATCATTTATGGGAAAAATTCATATCGGAAGAAAATATTGAGTCAGCAAAAAGAAACGCACTGAAAGGGAAGAGAAACCGCAAATCTGTAAGGAGGTATATAGATGATCCTGATTTTAACAATAAAATCAGGGATTATGCAGAGAATTATCACAATGCTCCACATACACCCATACAGATCAATGACGGAATTATCAAGAAGGTCCGGACAATTATAGTACCGACCTTTCCGGAGCTTGTCATACAACACATGGCAGTTAATGTTCTGGCCCCGATTTTTATGAAGGGGATGTATGAGCATTCCTACGGGTCTATCCCGGGACGAGGAGCACATAGGGGAAAACAAGTTATACAGAAATGGATATCGAAAGGGAAATGCCGGAATTGCGTGAAGATGGATATCAGGAAATACTTTCGATTCCATACCGCATTCCATACTGCTTAAGAAGCTTCGAAAGCTTATCCGGGATGATAAATTTTATGCTTTGCTTGAAACAATAATCAAGGTTGTCGATACCGGAATTCCTTTAGGTTTTTATCTTTCCCAGTGGCTTGCAAATTGGTATTTAACAGAGCTGGATCATTATATCAAAGAGGATCTTGGAGCTGAATATTACATACGGTATATGGATGATATGGTGATATTCGGTCCGAACAAAAGGAAGCTGCACAAGATAAGGAGAGAAATAGAGGAATATCTCAGGAATAATCTTGGGCTTGAAATGAAGTACAACTGGCAGGTTTTCCCATTTCATTACGTCAGGAAGGACGGATCCGAGATCGGAAGATTTTTAGATTTTATGGGTTTTCGATTTTACCGCGACAGAGTTACTCTTCGAAAATCGATCCTGTTTAAGGCAACAAGAAAAGCAAAGAGACTTTCATCGAAAGAAAAAGTCACAATTCACGACGCAAGACAAATGCTGTCATATCTGGGCTGGTTCAGTGCAACAGATACATACGGGATATATAAAGCGAGAATTAAACCGTATATTAATATTCAATATTTAAAGCGCCGCGTATCAAATTATGACAAACGCGAGAAAAGGAGGAAAAATGAACTGGAAGAGAGTACAGGGAAGCATTTACCCGCCGGAGGTTGATACCACCTCATCAAAGAAATACAACTATGTAACAAAAAATGTTACAGAGGTGCAGGTAGAGCAGGAAGAGGGTGATCCGGTTATTTTGTATGAATACGATCAGCTAAAAATTAATAAGGAAGATTGGGGGCTTTATCTTCTGACCGAGAAGAACGCTGCCAATATTGATTATGTTGCTATGATGACGGACGTAGAGCTACCGGAGGAGGAATAATATGCACAGCAAAAAATACGAGAAGGTCAAAAGCTATTACGACAGGGGATTATGGACAATTGAAATGGTCAGGAACGCAGTCGCAAAGGGCTGGATTACCGAGGAAGAGTTTTTCGAGATCACGGGAGAAGATTATGAGTAACCTGGCAGAGACCATAGAACAGCAAAACGCAGTGATCCGGATCCAGAGTGAGGTCATTGACGAGCTGTTTATTTTACTGTTGCAGCATATCACAGCAGAGGAAGCGGACAGGCTTCCGGCCATAGAAAAGATCAATACGGCGGCGAAGCTGCGGGAGAAGATCCCGGGCGCCGAACCATACGAATGAGGAGGAGTTGAGAAATTGGAAGAATATATCACACGCGGAGAACATAATGCTTTTGCGGAGAAGATGGACGCAGAAAATGACAGGCAGAATCACCGGATCGCAGAGCTGGAGGAGAATATGAAGCAGATCCAGCAGCTCACGATATCGGTCGAGAAGATGGCCGTCAATATGGAGAGTATGGTCCGGTCGCAAAACGATATGACACGCTCCCTCGAAAAACAGGGGGAGCGGTTGGATTCGATCGAAAAGGAGCCTGCTACGAAGTGGAAACAGGCGAGCTGGATCGCGCTGTCGGTTCTGATCACGGCGGCGGTAACTTTCTTTTTGTCGAGGATCGGGCTATGAAGAATATACCATCATTAACCATATATGTGGTATTCAGCATTGCGGTACTGATCATCTATACGATCGTTGAGCAGATCCTGTCCACGGTGACAGGGATAGGCCATGATACCTTGACGGTCTCGGTTTTCGGCGCTTTTGGCGGGGAGATCCTGTTTTGCTGTCTGATTAAGATTTTTAAGCTGAAGGAGGGAAATCACGGTGTGGAATAAGATACGGAGGTTTTTCGGATATGTCTTCCTGCTTGGTTTGCTGTTCTTGGAGTTTTGGGTCCTTGGGAGGATGGGGGAGTATTCCTTCATATACAACAGATGAATGAGTTGACAGTGGAAGAAACTATTGCAATGTTATACGGATTGAAGATGATCGCCGGGCTTTCCAGGACGGAAAAGGAAGTGATCGAGAGGGCTATTCAATTACTAGAAGAGAAAGTCCAGCGGTGTGATGTCAACCCCTGATCGAGAAAAAAATCGCATTTTTTTGTCTCAGATTTGAGGTTTGAAAAACACCCACCTAAGCCCCGCTGAAACAGCTTTTTGAATGACTTGTGGTATTACAGCCGGGCATAGTTGCTTTTCCAGAGCCGGGTTTCCTCAGGCTTCTGGAGCGATATACAGGCGGTTATCTTTCAAAAGTCGAAAGACCAACCGCACAAATTTACGGGCAGTTAAGGCAAGTGCGCGTTTGTGCTGGTACTTGTTCACCTCATTGTATTTGAGGTGGTAGAAGCGGCTGTACTCCGCATCGCATCTTACGAGAGACAAGGCTGCTTCGCCCAGATAGTACTTTAAGAAACGGTTGCCGGTTTTTATGAGGCGTGTGTTCTGTGCCTCGAAATCACCGGACTGATGCTGCCTCCAGGCAAGACCTGCGTACTTTGCAAGTTTCGCCTGATCCGGGAAACGATTTATATCACCGATCTCAGCGATAATACCGGCAGAGTATACGGGACCAATCCCTTTGATCGAAGTCAAAGTATTCGGGATCAGTTCCATTTGTGCAGCAATGGCCTTATCAAACTGCTTTATCTGTGCTTCCAGGGCTCTTATGGAGCTTATGGATATGGAGAGCACCTGATTCACCGAATCGTTTACCGTCTTGGGAAGACGATAAGAAGAACGGGCAGCTTTCTGAATGGCTTTGGCGACCTCCTCTGGGTCAGAAAAGTGGTTTTTCCCTTTCTTTTGGAGGAACTCGGTCAGCTCATGTAAGTCCATGTATGCCAGGGTGTCAACGGAATCAAATTCTTCGTAGACAGCCAGGGCAGTAGCACTGAAGGTGTCGGAAAACACCTTCTCCTGAGCTAAGGAAGAATACTTCTTGAACAGCACGTTCATAAAGCGCTGCTTCTCCCTTGTGAGATTGCTCACCGCCTGGTAACGTGCCCGTGTGAGGTTCTGAAGGGCTTTGTAGCGGTAGTCATCCAGATAGACCTCTTTGTTGATTCTTCCAAAGCGAAGGCAGTCTGCTATAACGAAGGAGTCCACATAATCGTTCTTTGGCAGGTCATTATAAGATTCTTTGAACTTATTTACCTGCTTCGGATTGAGGACGTGGATCTTCCGGTTGTACGGCGTGAGAGAGCCGTCTTCCCTCAGGAAGCAGACGAGATTGTCACCATAGACGGAAGTGGCTTCCAGACCAATGATGATGTCTGTGAGGGCGTAAGAAGTGATAGCAGACAGGATCTCCTTCACGAGCTTCTGCGAACCGTTCTTGGAATTAGGCACGGAGAAGTTTTTGATCTTGGATCCATCCGGTTGCATCAGGTAGACCACGTTGTTTCTGCTGCTTACATCAATACCGACGTAAAGTGGGGTCAAGGTAATCACCTCCTTTCGATCTGTATTTGCGGTCAATCAGCTTGATAATACCCACGACACCGGAGCATCAACACCCTCGCGTATAAGAATCCAGCCTGGGATGGACTGATGCGAACCCTACTGCCAAAGGGCAGCCCATAAGCTCAGGCAAACAGCCAGCTGGTTTGAAGTTAACTTCCGATTCAGGGGGACAGACTTTCTATGAAGTGCCATCACTGGCCAACAGGAGAAATCAGAGCTTATACCTGATTGACACTAAGGACAATTATACCATGGGCATTATCAAGCCGATTGATCGATTGTCAAGGTACACGGAACAGGATCAGATTCAGGAGGAATCTCTCTCGCTCTACACACTGTTCCATCTATTCAAAAAAGGATAACAACGTAACTATTAACCTTACAAAAACTATTATACGAGGAGAAGAGGATGGATAATCAATTTTTTTCAATGATTTGCAGCATTATTATTACTGTTACAGTTTTGGCAATGTCAGGATATGTGATCCCGACACTCAGACAGAGGATCGGAGACGAGAAGCTTGCCGAGATTAAGCGGCTGATCGAGTTGGCGGTGCGGTATGCTGAACAGGTCTACGGAAAGGAGCAGTTTCAGGAAAAGAAGCGGGCTGTCCGGGAGTATGTGTATGAGAAGGCAACGGAGATCGGGCTTACTGATAAGGATATCGAGGTTCTGATCGAGGCAACCGTGAACGAGGTTAAGAAGGGGTGATTATATGGGTTATACAGCGGAGCAGTTTTTATCAATCATCAAGCCGTCTGTGATAGCGGATATGCAGAAAACGAGGGTTCTAGCCAGCTTGACGGCGGCGCAGGCTTTGATTGAGTCCAACAAGGGCAACTCCGGTCTGACACAGAAGGCAAATAATCTATTCGGGATCAAGGCAAACAGCAAGTGGACCGGGCCGTTTGTCACGATGAAAACGAAGGAAAACGTAAACGGACAGCTGATTACGGTAGACGCGAAATTTCGGGCGTATGGATCGTGGCAGGAGTCGATTAACGATCATTCGAATTTTCTGCTGACGAATAAGCGATACGCCAACCTGATCGGGGTAACGGATTATAAGACGGCCTGCGTTTTAGTCAAACAGGACGGATACGCAACGAGCGCGACCTATACAAAAACCCTCACGGATACGATAGAAAAGTATAATCTATGGCTTTGGGATCTGGAGGCGATGGGAGGGAAATCGGTTCCGTTTACTCCCGGTTTTATCGCCGGGCAGATTTATACACTTTCCAAAAATATGTACGTCAGAAACGCGCCGGAAGGCTTAAATCTGGCTCTGGCCGATTTAACGGAGAACGGAAAGGCTAACGCCTTTGAAGACGAAAACGGGGCGGTTTTACGCAAGGGTACGAGGGTTACCGTAAAGGAGATCAGGGTGTTAGATACCGGGGCGGTCTGGCTTCGGATTCCTTCGGGATGGATATGCGGCAGAGGCGCTTCCGGTAAAGTGTATATTGATTAATTCTTTTCATAATAAATTCCTTTCATGGGGCCTGTCACTTTATGGTGGCAGGCCTGTTTTTAATTGGTCACGGGTTTTGATATCGCACGAAACATCACACAGTTTTGACGAAAATTCAGTAAATAAGCGCCTTGCAGGATTTATAAAACGGGTTCGAGCCCCGTTGCCCCCAGAGCCTGAAAAAGCCGTAAACACTACATTTCGGAGGGTTTGCGGCTTTTCTAGTGTGATAATTTTAGTATTAAATGTGATACGATTTTATCACGTTTTTTTAATATTGACACAGCAAACACAACACGAAATACAACATGAAATCAGGCCGAAAATCAAACAGACGTTCGCATATTTTTCTTATATTCAATAGCCATTTGAAGGCTTTGCTCTGGGGTCCTGGCAGTAAATGATTTATATATACTTTTTCCATCTTCATCCTTTCCTATATATAGCTGAGTCCGATAATTTCCGGATGGAAGTTTCTTCGCGGTTGCTTTGACTGTATTATCAGTATATCCCTTGCTATCAATGAGTCCGGAAAAATGATCGGTAAGTTTCCTGGCGTAATGGTTCGCTATTGGAAGAATTTTATTCTGGTAGACCTCTTTCATTACGGGGCTGTCCTGCCGCCATCCGCCGAAATCCGCTATATAATTCTGAGGAATTCCAAGCACGACAGCGATTGAAGCGAAATAATGCCTCAGATCGTGGAAACGTATATGATTAAATCCAAGACGGTCCCTGACGTGGGCAAACTGATGAGACATGGCTACAGGCGTCTTCTTAATCACTAATTCGTCAGGCTCTCCGGTTCCAAGCAAGGAAAGTACCTCAGGGGGGAGTTTCGCGAAGCGGACACTTTCGCTGGTTTTTGGCATTTCTTTCAATACCCATTGTCCGGAGCTGTTCTGTACCATATCACAATGAATATATATGCCGTCGGGTTCGACGTCCTTATAGGAGAGTCCGCATATTTCCCCCAGACGGCACGAGCCGAACGCCGCAAGACCAATACAGATTTTCATTTCGTCGGACGATTCGTTATACAATGCCGTTACCTCTTCGTCCGATGGAGCTATTTGCTTCTTTTTGGTCTTTTTCGGTAAAGATACCCTAAAGGACTTATCGGGGGCATAGAGAGCCAGAGACGAGCTTAAAAGCCCATATACATTTGCGATGGTCTTTGGGCTGATCCTTCCGACAAGAGAAGAAACAAACAGCTGCAGGTCTTCGCTTGTTAACTTCCGGATTGATTTTGTTTTAATTGAATCATAATAATTCCGAAACATCCCCCTGTATTCCCGGATTGTTTTGGGTGACAGGACGGCTTCTTTAGCGTTGATATAGCCCTCGATTGCCTCCCCGACGGTTCGATCGGCCTGTTTTTTCCGGTTCAGATCGGCTTTGAACTGGGCGGCCAGCAGCTCCGATTCTCTGGCGGTCGGGGCGGTAAAGGATTCGTAACGGGGTTTTCCGTTTTCGTCTTTTCCGGCGTATACCTGGGTGCGATAGTTGCCGGAGGGCAGGCGTTTGGCTTTGGGCATGAGCTCCTCCTTTCTTTACAAAAAGAAA
>JAFSXN010000021.1 GCA_017444015.1 Lachnospiraceae bacterium
CGCTTCCGGATAAACGTAGCGGTACTAAAGCTGTAAAAGACACAGCTTAAGTTCCGACGTTTATCAGTCGCCTCGTTCGAATTGTATATTTGCGCAACTCATTAGAGAAAGAATATTTGCTTCAGATGGAGGGATGACATGAGTGAATCTTTGGAAGCTATGATGGAAAAAGCAGTTGCAGAGAAAGTACCAGTTGAGGTGCCAGCAGCGCCGGCATTGAATTTGGATGGAGTGGAGCTGACACCGCAGGAACAGAAGAAGGTCGAGGAGTTTGCTTCCCAGGTGGATATCAGAGATACCGGTACGGTATTGCAGTTTGGCGCGGGGGCGCAGAAGCAGATCGCGGACTTTTCGGAGGCGGCGTTAAATAACGTAAAGACCAAGGATCTCGGAGAGATCGGCGAGCTTTTAGGATCGGTGGTTTCTGAGCTGAAGAGCTTTGAGGCCGGCACGGAGCAGAAGGGCGGGCTATTCGGTTTGTTTAAAAAGACCGGGACAAAGCTCGATACCTTAAAGACCAAATACGATAAGGCAGAGGTCAATATCGAGAAGGTCGTTAAGGCGATGGAAGGCCATCAGGTCACGCTTCTCAAGGATATAGCGATGTTGGATAAGATGTATGAAATGAATCTTTCCTATTTTAAAGAGCTTTCTCTCTATATCCTGGCCGGGAAGAAGAAACTGGCGGAGGCGAAGGAGGTCGAGCTTGTGGCGCTTCTGAAAAAAGCGGAGGAGAGCGGACTTCCGGAGGATACGCAGGCAGCCAGGGATTACTCGGCGATGATCGACCGGTTTGAAAAGAAGATTTATGATCTGGAGCTGACCCGGAATATCTCGCTTCAGATGGCACCCCAGATCCGTCTGATCCAGAACAACGATACGACTATGTCTGAGAAGATCCAGTCGACGCTTGTCAATACAATCCCGCTCTGGAAGAGCCAGATGGTGATCGCTATCGGTTTAAATCACGCCAGCTCCGCCGCGAAAGCGCAGCACGATGTGGCGGATATGACAAATGAGCTGCTGAAGAAGAACGCGGAGGCGTTAAAGACCGCGACGATTGAGACCGCTAAAGAGAGCGAACGGGGCATTGTAGATATCGAGACTCTGACGCAGACGAACCAGTCGCTCATAGAAACGCTTGATGAGGTGATGAAGATCCAGGCAGAGGGCAAGCAGAAGCGGGCTGAGGCTGAGGTCGAGCTTGCGAGAATCGAAGGCGAGATGCGGGATAAGCTGCTTGAGGTCAGTCAGACTACGATCGGAGCAAATATCTGATCAGGTAAAACGGAGACCGGAAAACGGACAACGGAAAACGATCAAAAGGCGAATCAATTTTTAAAGGGTAAATCGTGACTGCTCAGGTTATAACTGAACAGCTTTATGGTAAATCATAATTAAAGGGAAGTACAGATGAACAGAACGTGTATACAATGTGGAAAAGAATTTGAACTGAACGAATCCGAGATCAGCTTTTACGAGGGAAAGGGCCTGGAGCTTCCGAAGCGCTGCAAGGAGTGTCGGAAGGAGAACAAGAAAAGCAAGGCAAAACGGAATCATTACCGAAGGAACCATCAAAACAAAAATCAGGGCGGAGCGCAGAGCGTGAAGGACGTACAAAAGAGTGAGGCAAAGGTACAGACAAATGCCCGTGTATCCAGCGTAGACGCTCTGACTGAGCCGGATAAGCCTGAGACCTTCCTTCAGAAGATCAAGCGTTTCTTCGGATTGGGCTGAGCATGAAGGAACTGTTAAAATATCTGGAGCAGTTCAAAAAAGAGTGTATCCTGGCACCGTTATTTAAAATGCTGGAGGCGGTCTTTGAGCTTTTCGTTCCACTGGTCGTGGCACGGATCATAGACAGGGGGATCGGAGAGAAGGATCCTTCTTCGATCGTCCGTTACGCCGGGATCATGATCGTACTCGGGATCGTCGGACTGCTTTCTGCCGTTACGGCGCAGTATTTTTCCGCAAAGGCGGCGACAGGCTTCTCAAAAGCCCTGCGCCGCGATCTTTTTAAGCATCTCTTAGGTCTTTCTCACAGAGAACTCGACGGCCTGGGGACCTCCACGATGATAACCAGAATAACGAGCGACGTTTTACAGGCGCAGACAGGCGTAAATATGTTTTTACGTCTGTTTCTGCGTTCTCCTTTTATTGTCTTCGGCGCGATGATCATGGCCTTTACGATTGATGTAAGAGCCGCGCTTCTCTTTGTGCTGTTGATCGTCGTTTTGTTTGCGGTGGTAGCGATTATCATGCGCTTAAATATCCCGATGCTTGCAAGGGTTCAGCAGAGGCTTGATAAAATCACGCTTTTGACCAGAGAAAACCTGTCCGGAAGCAGAGTGATCCGTGCGTTTTGCCTTGAGGAGTCGGAGGAGGAGGGCTTTCGGGAGCAGAATACGGAATATCTTAAAACGCAGATCGAAGCGGGCCATATTTCGGCGCTGTTAAATCCGCTGACCTATGTGATCGTAAACCTGATGATCATTCTCCTGATCTATACCGGCGCAGTTCGGGTCCAGGCAGGGGCTTTGACTCAGGGCATGGTAGTCGCTCTCTATAACTATATGTCTCAGATCCTCGTCGAGCTTGTAAAATTCGCGAATCTGATCCTTACGATCAATAAGGCGATCGCCTCCGGGAATCGGATCGCGGATGTCTTTCGAATCAGCAATTCTCTCTCAGAGGAGGGCGGAGAGTTTGGGGAAGAGCTTTCTGAGACAGCGGTGGAATTTGAAAATGTGTCCTTTACTTATCACGAGGGCGGGGATGAGGCGCTTTCGGATGTCAGCTTTTTGGCAAAGCGAGGAGCGACCATCGGTATCATCGGAGGAACCGGTTCCGGAAAAAGTACGCTGGCAGCTCTTATCCCGCGATTCTATGATGTCAGTAAGGGAGTCGTCCGGGTCTTCGGAAAGGACGTTCGGAGTCTTTCGACCGAGGCTCTCCGGGATAAGATCGGGATCGTACCGCAGAAGGCAGTCCTGTTTCAGGGAACGATCGCGGATAATCTGCGCTGGGGCAGGAAGGATGTGAGCGATAAGGAGATGGAGGAGGCGATAGAGCTTGCCGCGGCAGCGGATATCGTTTCCGTAAAGGGCGGGCTTTTGGCAGAGGTAGCCCAAAACGGTTCGAATTTTTCCGGCGGCCAGAAGCAGCGGCTGACGATTGCCAGAGCCCTGGTAAAGAAACCGGAGCTTCTGATCCTCGATGACAGTTCTTCGGCCCTTGATTTTGTTACGGATTTACAGCTTCGAACGAATATCCGGGGGCTTTCCTACCATCCGACGACCTTTCTCATTTCACAGAGGACCTCTACGATCCGAAACGCTGATCTGATCCTTGTGATGGACGACGGGCTTTTAGTCGGAAAGGGGACGCATGAGGAGCTGTTGGCGAATTGTGAAGTCTATCGCGAGATCCACGAGTCCCAGTTTTCGAAAGAGGAAGTATCATGAGAAAAGATACATTCAGACGAATACTGCACTATTTAAAGCCTTATCGGAGTAAGGTCCTGCTGTCCGTTCTCTGCGCGGTGGTCTGTGTGGCGATGACGCTTTATGTTCCGATCCTGATCGGGCAGGCGGTTGACAGGATCGTATACAAAAACGTCGATTTCCCGGGTCTTATGTCCATTCTTCTGAAGGCAGGGATCGCGGCGCTTCTTGCGGGACTTTCCCAGTGGTATATGAATCTGTTGAATAACCGGACTGCCTTTGGGGTCGTTCTGGATATTCGAAACGATGCCTTTGCGAAGCTGATGAAGCTGCCGCTGTCGTTTTTGGACAGTCACGCCCACGGAGATATCGTAAGTTCCATGATCGCGGACGCGGATCAGTTTTCGGACGGCCTCTTAATGGGTTTTACACAGCTGTTTACCGGTGTGATCACGATCTTGGGGACGCTCGGTTTTATGCTTTATATGAATCCTGGGATAACCCTGATCGTCGTACTGGTGACGCCGCTTTCACTTTTTGCGGCTCGATTTATTTCCTCCCGTACCTATTCCATGTTCGTCAGGCAGTCGGAGATCCGCGGAAAACAGACCGCTTTTATCAATGAAATGCTGATGAATGTTAAGGTGATTAAGGCCTTCTGTCATGAGAAGGAGGCGGAGGAGGAATTTGACGCGATGAACGAGGAACTTTCAGAGGCCTCTCGGAACGCGGTTTTCTATTCCTCACTGACGAATCCGGTCACAAGATTCGTCAACGCGGTGATGTATGCGCTTGTCGCGCTGTTCGGGGCTCTCAGGGTCTTAAGCGGCTCTATGACGGTAGGGGTCCTGACCTGCTTTTTAAGCTACGCGAATCAATATACGAAGCCCTTTAATGAAATAACGGGCGTTATCACAGAGCTTCAAAACGCTCTGGCCTGCGCAGCAAGGATCTTTGCGCTGATTGATGAGGAGGCGGAGAGTTCGGATCAAGGATTTGCTGAGCTTGGGAGGGCGAAGGAGCCTGAAAGCGCTTCTGCTTACGGGATCGCGGAGAAAAGCTCCGAAACAGCTCCGGGTGGTACTTTGGAAAAAGAAATGACGGCTTCAGCGGATGGAATTTTGAAGCAAAGGGCGGACTCAGGGGATATTCAGGGAGAGATCCTGATCTCGGGGGTGGATTTCTCATATAATAAAGACAAGCGGCTGATCGAGAACCTGAATGTTTCGGTAAAGCCGGGCGAGCGGGTCGCCATAGTCGGCCCGACCGGGAGCGGAAAGACAACGATCATCAATCTCCTGATGCGGTTTTACGATGTCGATCACGGTGAGATTCGAATCGACGGAAGGCGGATCGATGAAGTGACGAGAAAGAGTCTTCGAGGCTCCTTTGGAATGGTTCTGCAGGAGACATGGCTTAGAAACGGAACCATCGCTGATAATATCCGGATGGGGAAGCCGGATGCTACCAGGGAGGAGATCATTCAGGCGGCGAAGGAGACTTATGCGCATTCCTTTATCCGAAGACTGCCGGAAGGATATGATACGAGGATCGGCGAGGAGGTTGGAGAACTCTCCCAGGGGCAGAAACAGCTTTTGTGCATTACGCGGATCATGCTTTCGCTGCCGCCGATGTTAATTTTAGATGAGGCGACCTCCTCCATTGATACAAGGACGGAGCTTAGGATCCAGAGCGCGTTTCAGAAAATGATGCAGGGACGGACCTCCTTTATTGTAGCGCACCGGCTTTCGACGATCAAAACCGCAGATACGATCCTTGTGATGAAGGACGGTCACGTGATCGAGCAGGGGAATCACAGGGAGCTGCTTGCCGCGGAAGGCTTTTACGCGAAGCTGTACAACAGCCAGTTTGAGGGGCAGGATTGAGGTGTTTTATGTCGTACGGTTGTGAAGAATGCGAGAATTATATATTTGACGACGAGATCGAGGAGTACGCCTGTGACGCCTGGATGGATGAGGATGACTACGGCAGGCTGGCTTCGGAGCGCAGGACAGTCTGCCCCTATTTTCGGTTTCGGGATGAGTACCGGGTGGTGAGGAAACAGTCTGTATAAGACTTCGTTGAAGTGGACCGGTGTTTTGCTGTGTTCAGATATATGCAAGGATTTGGGAGTACGGGTGTTAGTGGATCCAATGTGCTGCAAAAAAAGCTGAGATATTGGGAACAAACTGATTTAAACCATAGCTTTTAGAGTAACCGGCGAAACGCTTATGATAACGCACTCGCGTTCCAGGAGGTTTTTTTGGCTATAGAATGGGGCGTTCTGGGAATAAAAGAAACCAGAGATAAGGATGAGATCACAAAAGCATACAGAGCGTTATTAAAGAAGACAAATCCCGAGGATGATCCCGGGGGATTTATGCGCCTTCGGGCTGTTTATGAAGAGGCGTTGAAATATGCCGCTTCGACGGAAAATGAAGCAGTACAAGAAAATGCGCCTCTTGATGAGTGGATCGGTCGGCTGACAGAGGTATATAACGATTTCAAAAAGCGGACGGATCCCGAACAGTGGAGGGAGCTGCTTTCGGACGAGCTGTGTGAAAAGCTGGATACAAAGCCTTTGGTACTTGAGAGGCTCTTAGCATTTCTATGGGATCACTATTATATCCCACAGGCCGTCTGGAAGGTTCTGGATCTGCACTTTGATCTTCTTGCAAACCGGGAGGAGCTATATCTTAACTGGCATAGAAGCTTTGTGGACCAGGTTATTGTAAACGGAATTACGAAAGAAGAAAATTTGCCGTATCGGTTATTTATTCCGGGAGAAAATGCGGGGGACTGTGATGAGTACCGCAGGCTGTATTTCGAACTGCTCGAGTCAGACGCAGAGAAGGCACCGGAAATCCTGAAAAAAATGGATGCCTTGAGTGAGTCGCATCCTTATGGCACAGCTTTCAGGCTGTCGCGGCTTTCTTCTGATGCATCAGCCCTTGAAGCCCTGGAAAACCTTCAGGCTTCCTATCCGGACGATATGACGATCGCGTATTCGTTCCTGATCTGCTGCCAGAGAAACGGAAAATGGGAGAAAAGTGAAGAGCGATGCAGAGAGCTGATCGAAGGGGGCGCATCTGAATTTACGATCAATGAATTCCTTGCTGAGAGCCTGTTAGAACAACACAAATATAAAGAAGCCTTCGATGCGGCGAACAGTGCTTTGAAAGTGGCCGTAAACGATGATCTGGAGCTGGCGTATTATATATCCCTGCTGCGGGCAAAGATCTGTGACAGTATTCTCGAGGAATTCAAGGATGACATCCCCGGTGAGGACAGCGATCACAATATGGATATGGCGTGGTACTGTATCTTTGCTTCAGGGGATCACGCGGAGGATGCGTTGAAATATGCTGAGCGGGTAAAGCTCGATGAGAACGATCCCTTGACATACTACCACCTTATGTTTTCGGTGTACGGTGAAAATAAGCAGGCGCGAAAGGTTCTGGAATATTCGGATCTTATGATCGACCACATCGACCGGCTGCCGAAGGACGATCCGGAGACTGACGAAAAAACACGGCGGCTTCCGGGCATATACAGCGGAAAGATAGAAGCGCTTTTACAGCAGGGGAAGGTCGCAGAGCTGTATGAGGTCATCCGGGAAGCACTTAACAGGTTTCCGTATGATCGAGTCCTCTTTGTCAATGCTGGGAGAGCCTTCTGCCTCCTGAAGGATTATGAGAGCCTGTTGGAAACAGGAGAAAAATTTACCCAGGCAGTACCGGACCTGGGTCTTGGCTGGTACTATCTGGCTCTGGCTCATTTTAACTATTCCGGGGATGATTCCCGGGCATTTGAAGCGGTAAACAGGGCGATCGAGCTTGAACCTAAAGACGCCTCGGGGTATATTCTCAAGCTTCGGATCCTGTTTCGAAACAGAGCGCTTGAACAGGTCAGAGAGCTCTTAAATATGTTGAAGGAAGAGGGATTGGAGGATTTTCCGGAGATCGCCTGGTTTGAGGCGCTTCTGCTGGAATATGACGAGGGTGACATACAATCGGCAATTGAAGCATATCACAGGCTATATGAACGGGTCAGAGAATATGAGGGAACAGATGTTGAACCCTTCTTCTTTAATGCTTTAACGGAACGTATCAGTGACATAGAGCGTGATGAGGCAGAGCGTGCTTTAATAGAGGGGGACACGAGAAAAGCTCAGCTGCTGTATGAAAAGCTCAGAGACGGTGTCGGACTTGGCCCGTACGATCTTCTGCATTTCCACTTTCTGCGTTTGAACGGTGATCTGGACGGTCAGATCAGGTTTATTCAAACCAGAATAGATTTACGTAAGGAAAATGGAACCAACGCGTTTTGGGAATACAGTCATCTGGCACTCATCTATGGACTCAAGGGAGATAAGAAAGCAGCCCGGAGTCAGGCAGCTAAGGCCAGGATTTGCCTTAAGGAGGCCATAGAGTCAGATAAAGCCAATTCTCTGATATATCGGATATGCTATATCTGGCTGCACGCGGTTGACGAAGATTTCGCTTTGGCCGGGCAAGAGCTTGAAAAGGTAAGAAGCGCACCGCTTTGTGAAAGCTGTGAATATACAGTATGTAAGGATTCTTTTATTTCAGAAATGTATGTGGAAATGTTGTCGGGTAATTTCGACCAGGCGCATAAGCTGGCCAGAGCCGGCATGGAAAAATGGCCCGAGGAATTTGACTTCATTTGTAACGAATATCAAATGAACCATTTAGAGGTGTAGAATGCTGATAGGGATAGACCTGGGAACAACAAACAGTCTTGCGGCCTGCTATATCGACGGGGAGGCAAGGATCATTCCAAACCGTTTCGGCGAAGAGCTCACACCGTCGGTGGTGAGTATCAACGAAAAAGATGAAGTGTTGGTGGGGACTCTTGCGCTCGAATACGGACGTACGCATCCGTTAGATTGCGCAAAGGTTTTCAAGCGTGCCATGGGTACCCCAAAGAAATTCATTCTGCAGGGGAGGTGTTTCAGTGCTCCGGAGTTATCTGCGATCGTACTTCGGTCCCTGAAGGAAGACGCTCAGGATTATCTGGGATGTGAGGTAGATCAGGCGATCATCAGTGTTCCTGCGTATTTTAACGAACTTCAGCGATCCGCTACCGCACAGGCGGGAGAGCTGGCGGGGCTTAATGTAGTTAGAATAATCAATGAGCCCTCTGCCGCAGCTCTGGCATACGGGGCTGGACCGTACGGAGCGGAAGAGAAATGCGTTGTCTTTGATCTGGGCGGCGGTACACTGGATGTATCCATACTGGATATCAACAGCGGGATCATCGAGGTGCACGCCATAGCCGGCGACAATTTTACAGGCGGCGAAGATTTTACCAGGGTACTGGCGGATATTTTTCTGGAGAAAGCTCTGATCGCTCCGGAAACCCTTGATATCAAGACTATGAATGAAGTGACGCGAGTTGCGGAAAAAGCCAAAATTCAGTTATCCGCTTTGAAGTCCGTGAATATGAGCTGTATGATCGCAAATGAAGTAATCGTAAAAACCATATCTGAATCAGAATTCAACAGTAAATGTAAAGAACTGAAGAACCGAATACGAAGACCCGTGGAAAGAGCGATAAGAGATTCTGGACTAAGGCTTTCCGACATCGACAGAGTACTGCTTGTAGGAGGAGCTACGAAGCTTCCTATGGTCAGAAACTATGTAGCCGGGCTGTTTTCTGCGTTTCCGCAGATGGGGGTAGACCCGGTTAAAGCGGTAGCTGTCGGCGCAGCCATGGCCTGTGGGATGAAGGAAAGAAAAGAAGAATTAAAGGAGATAATATTCATTGACGTATGCCCCTTTACCCTGGGTACGGAAATAGTGGTGTTCAATGGAAGCTTTGATGAGCCGGGCCATTACATGCCCATCATAGAGCGAAATACAGTTATTCCGGTCAGCCGTTCACAGACGGTATATACGGCTCATGATGACCAGACAAGGGTATGTGTCAAGATATTGCAGGGAGAAAGCAGAAAAGCCGAAGGGAACCTGCGTCTCGGAGAGATAACGGTGCCGGTACCGGCGGCTCCTGCCGGAGAGGAATCCGTAAATATTACCTACACTTATGATATCAACTCTCTTTTAGAGGTAGAGGTCAAGGTAAATTCGACCGGCGAAAAACGAAGGCTCATAATACAAAATGGGGATACCGGACTGACGGATGCAGAGCTTGCTGAACGATTCAAACGACTGGAATATCTTAAGAGAAATCCGAAGGATGATGAAAGAAATGCCCTTCTTTTACTGCGTGGCGAACGCTTATACGAAGAGAGTAATATGGACGACAGAGAGTTGATTGATCGGGAAATGATGAAGTTTGAACGGATCCTTTTCGGACAGGACAGAGCCAAAATCGAAAGCGCCCGGTTACATCTCAAGGAGATTTTTGATGGGATCGAACGGCCTGAATATAGTCATCAATGAACTGATGGCGGACGACCTTTTTACTATACTCGCGAACGCAATTAATTGCCGTTTTTGATAACGCAAACGTACTGAAATTGCGTTTGCGAGTCCGATTAATCGGCACCGAAAAGCGTTAACCAGTATATATTATTAAGACGAGGGAATAAACGAATGGACAAGATGGTTGTAGTCGGGAATGACATCTATGATTCCTTTATCAGAGAGAACGGCTATTATGTTGATAAAACCGAGCTGCTGTATGAGCTCGTTGAAAAGACCAGAAATAAGGTAACGTTGTTTACTCGCCCGAGGCGTTTTGGCAAGACCCTCACCATGAGCATGATGGAGAGTTTTTTTGATATTGCACGTGAAAGCGGGGATGTGTTTGAGGATAAGGATATTATGGTACACCATCCTGACTTCTGTAAAGAGTGGATGAATCAGTATCCGGTGCTGTTTTTGTCACTGAAGGATGTGGAAGGGCGCAGCTTTGAGCTTGCATATTCCAAATTGAAAGCAGTAATAGCTGATGTGTGCAAGAAAAATGCGGAATTAGAGAATAGTGGAAGGGTAGATTCAGATGATATTGAAATATTCAGGCGATTGAAAGCTGAAAAAGAAACAGAAAGCGATGTACAGAACTCCCTGCACACCATAATGCGGATGATGAAGGCAGTGTATGGGAAGCCGGTCATTCTCCTGATCGATGAATACGATGTTCCATTGTCCAAGGCGGAGGCGACGAAGAATAAAGAGTATTACAGGCAGATGCTCGATGTCATCCGAGGGCTTATGAGCATCTCCCTGAAGACAAATGAATACCTGAAGTTTGCTGTAATTACTGGGTGTCTGCGGATTTCGAAGGAGAGTATTTTCACAGGCGTGAATAACTTCGTCTGTTATTCTGTTACGAGCAGAAAATTCAGCCGTTATTTCGGTTTCACAGAGGATGAGGTTGTAGGGATGCTTGACGATTTTGGGGTGTCGGATAAGATCAATGTCATCAAAAAATGGTATGACGGATACATTTTCGGAAATACGGAAGTATTCTGCCCCTGGGATGTTGCGAACTATCTTTCTGCCGTTATTGACGATGAGGGAGAGGAGCCTCGAAATTTCTGGGTCCATACAAGCTCTAATTCAATTCTTGATGATTTCGTCAATCACGGAAAGATTGACGCATCGGAAAAGTTCGAAATACTTTTGAACGGGGGGACGATCACGGAAGACATTACGGAAGAGCTGACGTATGAGCAAATCTACGATTCGGAAAAGAATCTGTGGAGTGTGCTTCTGATGACAGGATATTTATCTCAGGCGGAGCAGTCAGTATCCCGGGACGGTGTAAAACTCAGGATCCCCAATGCGGAGATAGCGGGACTTTTTGTAGATGCAGTAGTGGAAAGATTCGAGAGGACATTGGATACCGGGGATGTTGATGCCTTTATTACGGCGATGTGGAATAAGGATGAGGCAGCAGCGTCAGAGATGCTCACGAAGATACTGTGGGGATCAATCAGCTTTTTTGATTACGGAGAAGACTACTACCATGGAATGCTAAACGGGATCTTTACGTCCAGAGGGTTTTGTCCCGATTCCAACGATGAGGTAGGACTGGGGCGGTTGGATCTTCGAATTAAGGATCGTATGAAGCGCAGGGTCCTGCTTATGGAATTTAAACGTTCCAGGCAGGAGAGCGAGCTTGACGCAGACTGCGAAGAAGCGATTGACCAGATCTTAAAGAAGGGATACAACAAGCTGCTTCCGGAGGGATATGAAGAGCAGCTTGTATATGGAATCGCATTTTACGCGAAAATTGCGAAAGTTAAGCTGATGAGCTGAAAGCTGATCGAGTATTCCGCCTGACTTTACTATACTGCTGCTTTAAAGCCCTTTGACGGGAATATTCGGTTAGTCGGGATCAATTATGATGAAAAAGCAGGGAAGCATTCCTGCGTTATTGAGAGAGTTTAGCTTCCCCAATCTTTTAGAGAATACAGTTTGTTCAGATGATCTGTTTATGGAGTTATACTCAAATCCATATTTATACTGGTTAACACTTTTCGTTGCCGATCAACCA
>JAFSXN010000022.1 GCA_017444015.1 Lachnospiraceae bacterium
CCGAAGCTTACCGCTACCTGCGCGCTGCCCTTTCTGTTGATACGTCCGATCTTAAAGTCCCGTAAACGTGTATCATTTTCTGACACATCGGGGAAGGCAGCTTCGTCGATCGACAGAACGCCGTCCTTATCCGTCACCGTGACCGCATAGCCGCCGTATTCCTCTTTCCCGGACGGATCCGGCAGAAGCTCATACGCATCGGGGAAGAGCTCCGCGAACGTACAGCTCTCTCCGGCCGTGAGCGTCACGCTGTTTTTCCTGACACTCACAAGATGTATCAGTATAAGCTTCTCCTCTGTGACGCCTGAGGCAGCAGTCCTCTTCAGTATGACCGGAGCCTCCTTCTTTACCGCAAGCTTCCTTATGCCGGTCTTTTTATTCACACTCACCTTGACGGCATTCTTATAGGCCGCATCCGCGGGCTCTATATCTACGCCTGCCTCTATTGCGTATTTACCGCCCTTTGTGAGGATCAGCGTGTCTCTGTCGCCCACCGCGTCCCAGGTAAGCACCCGGTTACCGGCCGCGTCCGCCTCTTTCAGGTTCTGTACCACCGTACCCGACTCGATATCAAGAAGGGGATAGCCCTGGCACTTGACCGTGGCTGTAACTGTTACGCCGCCGAATACCGCGGTGATCGTGGCGCTTCCCTTCTTACCGGTAGACCCCAATGTGAAATCAGCGAGGGTGATATGCCCATTTTTCTTAAGTGCCGCCTCGGCTTTCGTCAGGTAGTCATCTCCGTATTCATCCCAGAGATCCAGAATGCCGTTCTTATCACTCTTTACGGATACCGCGTACCGGCCTGTAGCGGGATCGAGATCCGGAAGCAGCTCTCCCGCTCCCGCAAAGATCTCGTCGAGGGAGAATTTCTCCCTGCGGCTGCTCAGTGTGATCGTCTTTTTCTTTATCGTCACCGCGCGAAGCAGCACGGACTTTTCTTCACTGCCCTTCTTAAACGTAAGCAGTGAGTCCTTCTTTATCGTAAGCAGGCCTTTCTTCGCATTCAGCTTTACGGCGCCTTTCGCGAAAGGAACCACGTCAAGCCCTTCTTCATAAGTATATTTACCGCCCTTTAAGAGATACAGGGTATCTCCGTCAGAGATAGAATCGAAAGTCAGCTTATTTCCTGACAGATTCTGTACAACCTGAGTCTGTGTCTCATCCTTGCTGTCATCTTTTTCATCATCCCAATCCTTGTCGGACTCAGCGGTTAATATGGACTCATAGTTGACATAGTAAGCATCCTCTCCGTTGTACTCCTCTGTGTTTCCTTCCTCATCAATGATCTTATAGCTTAAGGCGGGATCACCCGAACCCTCCTTGTCCGCGCCTACTGCCGCTATATAGAATTCATTCTCCTTTGCCGGGAAATCAATGCTCTCGCCTCTGCGGATCGGCGTGGGCACCTTATCCTCGGAAGTATCCGAAAGGATTTCATCAAACGTCGCCACATATGCTTCCATTTCCTCCAGGGGAGCATCGTCATCAAGATGCACTCTGATCACGCCTGCCTCCTTCACCCATTTGGCGCTCATCCACTTATTATCGAGTACCTCAGGCTCATAGTCAATGCCCAGAGCATGGAGCGTAATATCGGGATACTTCGTCTCATACCAGGAAAGAGCGGGACTGCCTGAAACAAGAGCTTCCGTCTTTTCCCCATTCTCATTCCACCAGTCTACCTGAAAGGCCTCCGTCTGGCTTGCTCCCTTCTGATTCGTGGCCTCAATCTTAAACTGTCCGTTTTTCTTAAAGCGGATCGTCTCTATGCGTGAGTTCTTTGTGAGCTCCTCACTTTCCATTACCTCATAGACGCCGTTATCCTGGACGCGATCTGTTGCGGCGCTGTCGCTCAGAATAAAGAGCTTTGCGTCAAATACCTGATCCGCGTTCAGACTTCCGCGCGTCGGGAAATGGGAGTCCCATAAAAGACTGAGTGAGTTTTCCTTCGTCCAATCTTCAATGTCAAAATTCTCGCCGTCATAATACTCCAGAAGCTTTGTAAACAGGGCCCATTTGCCATCCGATCCGACATTCTTTACA
Source organism: Lachnospiraceae bacterium (assembly GCA_017444015.1). Taxonomy (GTDB): domain Bacteria; phylum Bacillota; class Clostridia; order Lachnospirales; family Lachnospiraceae; genus UBA2868. The sequence continues at coordinate 2,047 of JAFSXN010000022.1, forward strand.
GTCACGGTCACTGTATGCGGTGTGTGATCGGGGTTGGTGCCAAAGGTAAAGCGCTCCACGCCTCCGTCGCTCTTTAACGTGCCATTCCTGAAGCCCGTTTTATCGCTCGTCACAAATATCTCACCGTCAAATTCTATATCTATTGTCTCTGCCTCTGTGGTAAATTTAAAGCTTGTCCCCGGTTTGCCGCTTGATCTTAAGGAATCCGCGTATTTACTCGCCCCAAACTGCCAGCTATTGCCGCTGGTCTTTACTGCCTTACCAGACTCATCCAGGAAAGTAAAGATTCCGGTAGAATTTGAGATAAAGATCCCGTCGTCGGCATCGGTAAACTCGATAGCGATATCCTGATAAGCGTTGGTCTTTTCATCCTGTATCCTGACATAACCTGTGCCGGTTTTTGTCCCTCTGATGATCAGCGTGCCGCGGCCTGCGCCCTTAGTATAGGTTCCTCGCTCAAAGGAAACGATATCCATCATCTGATTCGCTTCCTCGCGGTCGGTAAGCTCTACTGCGCTGTTTACAGGCTCTTCACTCCCAAGCGTTGAAGAAAAGCTTACAGGGAGTCTGAGTGTCGACCCCATCGGCAATATTAGCTGTGAAGGCACTGTATAAGCGGTAGTGTGGTCAATGATCGCTTCCGTCACGTTGTTTAAAACATTATACTCATCATGTTCAATCTGGCAGATACCGAATGCATCGCTCTCTCCTGCCTCATCGCCGCAGAAGATCTCGACACGCAGGATCAGGGAACCCGCAGGCACATCCTCGCCGTTTATTCCAAAGGCTCTGAATTTATCCGCGGGGATTGTGACAGTACCGCGTACATGCCGCCCGTAGCCCGTGCGTATTCCGTCAAGCGTAAGTATTCCCTGCTTTAATTTATCTTCTCCGGCGCCACGGGGAGCAAGCGCCTCTTCTTCGCCTACGGTCAACGTATTATCGGTAATGTCAAGGGCACTGTAAATCACATCATTCCAGTCGGATTCCTGCCCCTTAAGCTCCCGCACCTGATCGGCGATTGCCGGATCGTGCACGCCGTAAGAAAACTGAAGCTTAACATCCCCCGCATCAGAGAGGCCGCGGTTGCCGACGAAAAGATCCACATTAAGGACTACATTTCCTTCATCATTAAGCGTCAGCTTCCCATTATCCTGTCTGGACAGCTCGATCGACGCGTCCTCAAAGCCAAGCTCCCTCTTTCCTTCTACCACATATACATTACGAAGCGTTGCGGAGTAGGGATCCTCTGCGTAGGTCTCATCCTCACTGAGGGAAATCGTAAAGCCCGCACCCTCAGGCAGTGTAACCGGAAGCGTAAAGTCACCCGCACAGACAATTTCTCTCCCGGGAACAATGTTTTCTGTCAGCTCCCATGATTTAAGCGTTTCGGAAGGTATACCGTCTCCGTTCACGCTAAGCGAAACCTTGACAGGATTTTTCTCGGAGCCTCTGATGCTGATGTCTCCGGTATTGATAAAAGAAAGATTGGCGGTAAGAAGCGCCCCCGCGGTGAAGTCCTCCTTTAAGAAACTCAGGGTCGCCTCGCCGATGCTCTGATTCCCCACACCGTAGCTGATGGCATAGATGCCCATGCCCTTAGGGAACCTGGCATCCGAAGGCTGTGTATCCGTGGGTACGAGGAAGCTTTCGGCATTCGGATCATCCGGTGTCCGTTCCTCAAGATACCTCATCACTCCCTGCGTCATGATCACGAGAGTCGTCTGTGACGAAGTTAAGTCATCCGCGTCAACCTCTCCCGTGGCAGTCGTCTGTGCTTTTGCGCTCTCCCTGGTACCCAGAGCGATCTGCGGGTTGTCAAACTGGAACTGATCCATGCCGCCGCCCTTGTATCCGTCAAGCTTTCCTAAAAATGCTTTGTCCGTAGTTTCATCATCCCAATCATTTTTTGCCGCGTCCTCATGAACGTCCATATACCTCATCGCAAGCAGCACTCCCTTGCCCCAGGTTCTGGTCCGCTCGTCATATCTGCTTATATACAGTCCGGTATTTGAAGTGTTTTCCACCTTATGGATATAGACCGTGGCAAGGTTGCCCGCTCCGTCCGCTCCAAAGGCGTAGGCGGTCTTTTTCTCGTCGGCGCTTCCCCCGTAAAACTCTGTGGTCTCCATAGAGCTGAAGGCCAGTGCATTATCTTTGGTATAGAAATGAATGGTGTAGATCTTCCCGTCCTGACCCACGATCAGCAGATCCTTATCATTCATTCCGATGGCATCGTAGCGGATCCCCTCGTCATAGATCTCAAGGGCATCAAAATACTTGTGGCTGTCTAACTTATAGGAAAAGTCTGAAAGCAGATCCACCTCCATATAGGGGTCGGCGTCCTCCGCATCCATGCCGAGGATATACAGACCGGCGTTATGATCATCGAGTCCGGAGTCAGACCCCATATCCTCCTCCCAGGTCGTGTAGGCCAGATAGACAATATCCTGCTTTCCTTCCTGCATCTGAAGACCCTTGATCCTGTCGATCGGCTTGATTGACGGGTAAGTTGGGGTCATATGGTAATCTATCCCCTCATACAGCTCGTCATCCTTACTGCCGTACACATAGATCGTGCTTGCGTCACCCTTATAATCCAGATTATTCTCATAGATCATCTTGCGGGAATTATAGATCGAAGCTTTGACCTCATCGGAGTCCTTAGAATAGCCTAGTCTGTTCAGCTTTTTCTCATACTGGTCTACCAGCTTTGTCCTCTCGGACTCGCTTACATGTTGAGCCTGTACAAAGGCCGTCAGATCGTCACTTATGATGGTCGGCAGATATACTGCAGCCCCGGCATCCGGATCACTGATCACCTTTGCCTCCGAGAAGCCGTCTTTTTGGGTCACATCATAGGTCGCCTGCTTCACCACCGTATTCTTTACCGCATCCTGTAAGACCTTTGTCATATCATTCGCATCCGGATCCGGCATCTTATCCTTATAGCTGACCCACGCCACACGGATCTCATTGCCGAAGACCTTGACATCAAACCCGAGATCTCCGGTGCCGTCGTCAACAAGGTTTCCTTTATCGTCTTTTGCCAGATCCACTATGAGATACGGAGTCTCGCTCCGGTCATTCGGAGCCTTGGCCATATTATGCTTATTTCCGGCTTCGTCCTCTACCTCTGCCCAATCCAGCGGATTGATGAGTCCGAGACCGTCGCCGAAGCTTTCTTCTGTCTTTCCTTCATTCTGGCCATAGCCCTCACCGGTCATTACAAGACGCGACATGACAAGCATCGTAGTGTCCATTCCCTGACCGTTCGGACGGCTTATGGTATACAGCACATAATTCACCCCGTCTACCGTTACTACCCGATAGTCATAGCCGACATCCACTCCGTCAAAGAGCCGGATCGCCTCTCCGGAGCTGTTGTATCCCGAGAGCTGAAACGGTACATTGACATCATCGGGGTTATAAGCAAGGAGCCTGTCTATATCCCCGTCAGCCGCAGCGGAATCCTCTGTGGACACAGGCTGTGAGGAATAGATGGTCTGGGTATCACTGTAACTGACCGGAAGTTTAAGGCCGCCGCCAGCGCCAGAGGCTTCGTCAGCCTTAAGCTCCTTCTCTTTACCCAGGACTGTATAGTAGCCTGTCCATTTGTCCTTGTCTCCGTCATAGGCCGCCCTTATCCCTATGATATCCATTTCCCAGCTCATCATAAGAAGCACGCCGCGGACAGCGACACTCACGCCGAAGTTTACGTTAGCAACCCCGCTGCTCAAACTTTCGTCCGCTGCCTCCTTACCGAGATAGAAATTGGCTGAGAGCACGATCTTAGCAAAAACTTCACCCTTGAAGCCCTCGACTCCTACGCCGCCGCCAGCTTCCACGTTGACAGCGGGAGCAATGGTAAAGCCGCTCCATACAAGCTGGCTTCTGATGTACTCTATATTGTTCAGATATTTTATGGTCGCGCCGCCGTCCATCGCCACGATACGCACATACTTCGGGGTAAGCTTACTATCAAATGTCATGCTGTCCTTCAAGTTCATAAACTGGACCTGGATCTTATCCTCTCCCTTGGAGGTCAGTATGCCCTTATTCGATCCTTCGATCGCTTTTCCCGCTTTCTCCGAGTCCATGGCCTCCAGATAGATCTTTCCCTCGAACTGGATGTTCATATTAATATAAGGGGTCGCAACCACCATGCTCTGACCCTTCTTTAATTGCTTCTCCTGACCCTTGCTTACAATCGCCTTGTCGCTCTCCACAGCCGTATGCAATATGGTACCGCCGGTGCCTATGGTGATGGCGGGGCTTACGGATACGAAGGCGTATACGATCGGGCAGGGAGCCAGACGGATGGTGTAGGAAAATTTAAACGAACCGGCCGCGCCGAAGGCAAATTCGGCCATATACCATGCATTGTCTCTGGTATCATATTTCAGAGTAAAGGCAACGGAGAAGCTTAAGGTAAAGGATTTGCTGCTGCTCTTTATGCCGCCGCCCTTAGCGGTATCTTTATAGCCCTGTTTATCCCAGGTATCTATGAGCTTGTCATAATGGCCGCCCTTCATATCGGAAAATGCAGACGTTATTTGATCCGCGCTTGCGCCTATCGGCGTGGTAACGGTCTTTGGAAAGACGGATTTCTTCCACTTGCCGGCATTCTCACCGCCGCTTTTATTGGTCGTGCTTACTACCGGGATCGAGATCATGATCGTGATCTTGTTTTTACTCTGAGCGATGGTAGCAAAGCCCTGGAAGGATTCCTTCATGATCCTCAGGTCAGCATTATAGTCCACATTAAACTGATCCATTGGCTGTCCGCTGTCCCCGGTGTCAAAGCCGTTGGAACCTCCGTTGCCGTCTGCTCCCTCGGAATTGTAGGCACCGTTTGCCGCCGCCGTGCGTCCGGTGAGTACGGTACTCTCTATTTTCAGGGATTGTAGAGTTTCCGGATCCTTATTCAGCTCATCTGCGGTATGTTCCTGCGCCTCCACGCACAGCGCGATATCCGTATCCGCCGTGAAGGATCCCAGATATCCATTCGTACAAGCCCTTGCGGCATCGGTCATGACCGTGGTGCCGTTGTTCGTATCCGCCTCAAAATCAACAAGCGGCAAGCCCTTGCCAAGCAGGCTCTGCTCGATCATGATCGGAGAGGGATTTTTATACGGATAAATGAGATTACCCACATAATCCGGAGACCACCTATACTCTCCGGAGCCGGGTTCTGTCTCATATAAGGGACTGTGATCTCCGCCGAGAGGCACATCCACATAATTTAAAGCCGTCGCCGCCTCTCCGTACATCGTATGGCCGTCGGAGGTCCTTGTACCGTCTTCCTTCTTCCCCGACAAAAGATAACGGTACTGCCGCTGCTCCTCTGAAAGTTCAGAAAGCTTCTCCGGATCGGTCCTGCTGGTCACAAAGGCGGGCAGCACCTGGGCGTTTTCGCCTGTGTCCACTCCCTTTGGCACAACTAAATACCTCGGGGTCATCGTATAGTAGACCTTGACAAAATACGCGCCAAAGCCTCCCTGATTTAAAATCACAGGGGTGAAGGTCGACTCATCGTAGGCGCCCTCCTCTAAGATCTCTATGAATTCATCATCCGAATTACTGTCTAACACAAAATACCCTGTGTTTTCATTATATTTACCGGAGATCCTCCCGTCGCCGTCCGCGTCGAGATAGAGTTCTACGCGGTTTATAAAGGCCTCCATCGTGTTAGGCTTGTCCAGATACTCCGCCCTGTAGTAAGAAAAGTTGAGCTTCGGGAATGCCAGAGCCTCTACTGACAGAGTGATCTTTTCATTTCCCTTATAAGTCTTGCCGTTAAAAACGATACCGTCATTTTTATTCCGGTTGAAATTGATGTACTGGATATTCTCATAATTTCCCAGGCTCTTTAAGGGATTCTTATCTCCGGATTGCCAGTCGCTCTTAGATATAGTGATCTCCTTGACCTTCTTGCTGTCATAGTGAGGCGCGTCTTTCGTCGCCTCGCTTATACCAACAGTAATGGTATCGGATCCGCTCTTCCAGAAGGTATCCCAGGTATCGCCGATCTTGTCGGTATCGATCTCCTGAGAAAGGCTCCCGTCCCGATTCAACTTTCGTTCCACGGAAGGACGCAGGTTCAATTCGATCTCCTGGCTTCTGGTCATGACCAGATTGAGCGTATATTCATCCTTCAGATCATCTTCGGTCATGCCGTCCCACACAAGAGTCACGGTAAAGACCCCATTCCCGCCCTGGATGTCAGCCGGGACGCTCTCACCGTTTTTCCGCGTCACGTAGACCGCTGAATTCAGAGCGCTGCCGGAATAGGGCATGTAGCTTGCCGTAGTAGTCAGCGCAACGCTAACCTTGCTGCCCACATAGAGTCTGCCCTTGCTGGTGACACCACCTTTGCCCGTTACGACCATCACCTCAGGCTTCATGCTCTTATAAACACCGCTGTCTTCTTTTAAGGAAGCCGCTCCCGATGGCGCGGTGGCCACATTTCCGTTGCCGCTTTCTCCGTCATTTGCGGTATGGATGCGAAGGCGCAGGTTATTATCAAATGTCCTCCTCGTAAAATACCCCGAGGTAATACGGCTGTACGCATCATCCCTGGATTTATTATTGTGTTTCGAGGTCTGGAGCCGTATGCCGCTGACTCCGCTGTCTATACCCCAGCTTGATTTGATGCTGCCGCCGCTTGTATAGGAGAGATGACGTTTGATGCCTAAGAAGCCGCTTGTTGAAAATTGAGGATTCGATGATATCTGGGAAAGATAACCCGATTCCTTCACCAGGCCGGCCTCACCATAGCACCAGCCGTCTTTAATATGCCAGCCGTTGTCCAAACGCGCGGAGAATTCAAATTTCCCGTTAAACGCGGAATACATCTGGGGCATGAAGGCTATTTTAAGATTTGCCTGCGTATAATCGTCGCTGCTTAACTGCCAGCCGTTGCCGTAGGAACCTCCGCTTGACCATTCGGCAGGGATGTCGTTACTTGCCTTTCCCGCTACATAGGCAGTATCTCCCCAATAGGATCCTTCGTGATTTCCCTTAAAGGAGATCTCCCCGTAGTTATAGGTTTTAAGCGCAGGGATCTCTCCGTCGTCCTCCTCTGATCCGCCGATTTCATAATCAAAGCCTGCAATCTCGCCGTAGAGCAGCTCATCCTCGGGTACGATCACCTCTCTGCCGATGACCGGCTCATCGTCCTCTACCGTCTCACTTCCCTCTTCGATGGACATTATACCGGGAATTTCAGCCACCGGGCCGGAGATTTCGGACTCTGAAGCTTTACCGGAGCCTGTGCCTGTGATGCTCACCTTAGCCGTCTCCTCTGTGAGAGTACACAGCCCCTTATTATCGCCCTTCATCTCGCCGAGCTTCACCTCAAAGGTAAGGGCCTTGCCGTCATCCTTGCCTTCTAAAAGAGGGATCTCGATGGTAACCTCATCTACATCCGCGTAAAATACCGCCGTGCCGTTCGTACTCTCGTAGTCGCGCCCGGCCTTAGCCGTACCGTCTGCGGTCTCCCAGTCCACGGTGACAGCGTCCTGACCGCCGCCGTTTCGCTTTAATTTTACGACCGCCGTGCCGTCCGCCCGGTCGGCAGTTATTTCAGTCTCCTCAAAATCTATCGTATAAGGTTCGCTTTCATCATTATCCAGAAGCTGCAATGTCACGGTGGAAGCATCGGTATAGACTGCGCCTCCGCTGTGATCCGCGATCGTAAAGGTACCAAAGCGCATGGGCTGCGCCTTCTCATTATCGGGCGCTTTGACCCTGATTTCCTTTTTCCACTCCCCTTCCGCAAAGGTCATGGAAAAGACAGTAGCGTTATAGGGGTTATCTTTATCCATCTCAAGCTCTGAGAAGGTCTGATCAGGCTTTAGATCCAGATCATTTGGCATCTCAGAAAGCTCCTCCGGCTCGGGGCGTATATAAGTCTCACCCTTGTAGCTGTCTGTACTGTATGACTTTTCGCCCTGCGTAAAGACGCAGCGGATATCCAGCTCTTTAAGGAGATCTGAGGATACTACAAATTCTGAGCTTTCCGCGCCATCCGCTTTCTCCCAGCTGCCGTTATAGAAGACATACCACTGATAGGAGTCCGCCGTAACCGAAACAGATAGCACTTTATCCCCCTCTGTGGCGTCATCTCCTGTGTATACCGCGTCTTTTATCTTCACAGAGCTTCTTTCGGGATCGGGATCCTTGCCGATGGCCTGATACTGCGCGATCGGCAGCGTATCCTCAATCCGGATCTTTACATCATCGATGCCCGCCGCAGAGCCGTAGGCCGGGGTCTCCTCATTCAGGTACGTCACCACCGGCGCATAGACCACATAGGCCGTGGCTCTGCCGGAGGTTCCGCCCAGACGGTAGATGGGGATCGAGATTTCTTCCCCTCCCTCTGTCAGAATCGCATCGCTGTTATCAAAGAGAAAGGCGCCGTAGGGATAAATACTCTCCCAATCATCCTCCACAGCAACAGTCCCTTTTTCGGTCGTTTTGACCTTCGTCGGCTTCGTCGTCCCCGCCGTGTCCCAATGAGCCTCTGCAGGTACCGGAATCGATGTAACAAATATCGCCGCACTAAGCGAAACACCGATCAGCCTTTTTAACCATCTTTTCATAAATCTCCTCCTAGTTCTCTTCCTGATTCCGCAGTCACAAAGATGATATTTACACAGAGCTGCTTTTTCTGTCATTTAGCTTCCTAATTATTATAAAAGAGTAAGCGTTCAAAAACGTCTCAAAGAGTACGGCGCTTTTCAAGCTGCCCGAAATACAGGCCTGCCTTTGTGATCTCGGCCCAGCTGTACTGCTCCATGTATTCGCCCCGGAAGGCATTGACCGCTGTCATATCGCCCTCCAGCATGCGGTAATAATCACAGTCGAGTCTCTCTGTACGGATGGCGATTGTGCCTCCTTTCCGGATCAGGACATCGTCCATCCCGATCCCATGAAGCGAACTCTTTAAGTCATGCGCCAGGTTGCGGAGGTTCTGTTTTGCGGCTTTCAGCTCATTCATGTCCATCTCCTTATACAAGGCGGCAATCACCTCCTCTGCCGTGGCAGAAGCTCCTCTTTGATCGATAAGCCATGCGAGAAGTTCTTTCGTCTTGCGCCTGGAAAAGCTCAAAGGTTCTCCCTGCCAGAACACTTCAAACCGGCCGAAACAACGCACGGTGAGTTTCCCGGATTCGTCCGGCAAATACGCGAGGGCATTGGAAAGCTCTTCCCGGATGCGCCCTGCATCCACAGGCTTCATAATATATCCGTTTACATGAAGTCGGTATGCTTCCAGGGCATATTCATCATATCCCGTAACAAACACGAGCTTCGCGTCCGGCACAAGCTTCTTTAATTCCACCGCAAGCATAAGCCCGTCTATCTTCGGCATCCGTATATCTGTAAAGATCACGGAGGGAAGAAGCTTTTTCTTCTCGATGGCTACAAGAGCATCCGCTCCTAGCGCAAAATCCATGATCTGCGCATCCGGTGCCGCTTCCTCTATCGCCCTGTGCAGGAGCCGAAGCATCTTTGGCTCATCATCGATCGCAAAAATCAACATTGTCTCAGTACCTCCCATTTTTCGGCAGTATAATGGTCGCTGTCGTGCCATGCCCGGTGGACGAGGCTATCTTAAGCGTCCCCCCGCAAACCTGCGCCAGACGTTCCCGTACGTTTGTCAGACCGACATGGGAATGCCCTTCGTCCGGCAGTCGTTCCGGATCAAATCCCGGCCCGTCATCCGTAACGGATACCTCATAGCGATCCGTAAATTCCTTCGCGACAATCGCGACAGTCCCCCTCCCGTCCTCATTTCCCCGGATGCCATGCCGCACCGCGTTTTCTACTAACGGCTCCAGCGTCAGCGTCGGTATCATAAAGTCCATACAGGATATGTCATATTTTACCTGCAGGGCATCTTCAAAACGGATCTGCTCCAACTCCAGGTAAAATTTCGTATGGGAAAGCTCCTTTTCAAAGGGAATGGAGCCTGAAACCTCAATGGAATTCACATTTCCACGCAGGTAGCGGGAAAACGTAACCGTCGCGGCCTTTGCCATCCGCGGATCGCTTTCGCAAAGCTCTTCGATCGCTCCCAGCGTATTATACAGGAAATGAGGCTTGATCTGACTCAGCATGATCTGCACCCTCTGCCCGTCCTTCAGCTCCTTCTCATGCTCCCGCACAAACTGCAGATGCAGCCAAATATAACAGAAAACACAGGCACTTACGATGGCATCTGTCAAAAAAGTTACCGGCTGATCTTTATGTCCTACGCATCCATCCAGAATAATACCGCCAATAATAAGCAGGACATTGAACAGAGGAATTATCATTTCCCGCTTTCGTTTGTGTCCATACTCACGCATCGTCAGGCAAACAAAATTGCCTAACAGGGCAAGACTTGTATACAGGCAGAATTTATGCAGCACTCCGCCGTGAAAGTGGTTGGAATCATCAATCCAGAAGGTGATGCGCGAGAACAGTGCCGTAAGATATACGGATACGTTTACGCCGGCAAGGATCCATGAAGGCATTGTCTTTCTATCGGGATTTATAACATATAAAAAAAGCACAATGATCACCGGACGCACGCTGTAGCCGAGGATAGCCACGAGGGTTCTGGCAGGCACCCTTGCTTCCCCTGCCGAAAGCAGATTTTCCGTATAGTTCTGAAGAATAAGGATGAGCGCCAGAAACGCAATGATAAGCAATACTCTCTTATGTTTTTTGCTGATATAAGGGTCAGCAAATACCGCAAACACCATCCCTGTGATCTGAAGAAACAGGGGGATAAGCATTGCCAGATGATAAATGGTCTGCTGACTTAAAATATC
>JAFSXN010000023.1 GCA_017444015.1 Lachnospiraceae bacterium
CGACGGCGGACAGGCTTTATAGGCTTGTAATCGTCCTTGTAACGCCACGCAAGGTACTGCATGAAGTCACGGTAATCCCAGGGTTCTACATGAAGAATCAGCGGGAGCTTATCCACTTTAAACTTCTGATATTTCGGAGAGTGAGAGTCATCAAAAGCCCACTGCTTGAGAGGGATGTACTTGCAGATAAAGTCAATCAGCCAGATATTTTGCTGATATAGTTGTTGAATTAACTGAAGTAAATAAAGTATAATGTCCATGAGCATTAACCGCCTTTCAGGTTTGTTGTTTTGGTCAACGACATTATACCAAAAAGGGAGGTCAATGCTCTTTTTTTGCAATCTCCCAGAAATACAAGGGTTAGGTACTAAAAACGGGTAGTAAACTTGACACTACCGGCAATCAATCCTACCGGGAATTTATGAAAAAGAGGTTTCCAGGAGTTTCCGAGCGGACAAAGGTCCGCTTTGACAAGTTAACAAGCGGTCCGGGCTCCGTATTTATGAAGGCGGTCAGCCAATGCGGAAAGGACGGCAGGAGAGCCTTTTTCAACGAAAGTCTGGAAGACGGTACCATGGTTCAGCTGATGGTCCGTCGGATCGCGATAAACCCCATCACCGGAGTCAAGGCCTTTGCGGTCGTCATCCTGGGCATCGGGGATAAGGACGCGCAGACCGGTCTTACCTATAATTCCGTGGCGCGGGCTCTTTCAGTAGATTACATAAATTTATATTATGTTAACATAAAGAACGACAGATTTATTGAATACAGCTCCGACTCTGCCGATGGGAATCTGGTGGTAGAGCGGCATGGGGAGGACTTTTTCAACGCAAGCAAGCAGGATGCCCAGATCTATATCTTTGAAGACGACAGAGAGGCTTTTCTGGAATCCTTTGTGAAGACGAGGATCATAAAGGCTATCGACGAGCACGAGGCCTTTACCATGACCTACCGGCTCCTGATCAGAGACGTGCCCGTTTATGTCAATATGAAGGTCGTCCGTACGGATAAGGATCATATCCTGATCGGCGTGAATAACGTCGATGCCCAGATGAAGCATCAGGAGACGTTAGAGCGGGTCAAGGAGGAGCGGATCACCTATTCCCGGATCACAGCGCTGTCCGGGGACTTTATCGCGATCTATACGGTGGATCCCGAAACCGACCACTATATCGAATACAGCGCTACGAGAGATTATGAGGGTCTGGGGCTTGCGAAGGAGGGAGAGGATTTCTTTAAAGAGTCCCGAAGGGAGGGCGCTCGGACCATCTTCCTGGAAGATCTGGATATGTTCCAGTCCACCTTTGTAAAGGAGAATGTTATAAAGCAGATCGAAAAAAACGGTCTCTTTATCATGAACTACCGCCTGGTACTGGACGGCGAGCCGAATTATGTCTGTCTGAAGGCCGCTATGATCCAGGAAAAGGACGGGCCGCAGCTGATCGTCGGTGTGACCAATATCGACGCGCAGGTCAAGAGAGATCAGGAGTACGCCAGAAATCTCTCCATGGCAAGGATCAAGGCCAATATTGACGAGCTGACCGGAGTCAGGAACAAACACGCCTATGTCGATGCGGAAAGTCAGCTGAACCTGCTGATCGATGAGGGCAGGATCCCGCCCTTTGCGATCATTGTCTGCGATGTCAACGGGTTAAAGGAGGTCAACGATACGAAAGGCCATCAGGCGGGGGATGTCTTTTTGCAGCAGGGCTGTGAGATGATCTGTAATATTTTCCTGCACAGTCCGGTCTTTCGGGTCGGGGGCGATGAGTTCGCCGTCGTCGCCCAGGGCAGGGATTACAAGAACCTTGATGCGCTGTTTGCGCGCCTCGAGGAAAAGAATCAGGAGCATCTTGCCGCCGGAGAGGTCGTAGTCGCCGCGGGAATGGCGCGGTACGACAGAGAGCGGAGCGTAGCTGCTGTTTTTGAGCGGGCGGACAGCCTGATGTATGAGAACAAAAGACGGCTGAAGGCGTAATAAGAAGGCGTAAAATAGTCGTTGCGTTTATGTACTTTTTGAGGTACAATTAAGGTACTGACGGAAAGGTATTTTTCCGTTGATTCATAATATACAGACAGGAAAGACCAGCGGTGGTCCAAGGAAGGATCTGAACCGTTATAGTTTACCAGGGAGGGTAATTATGGGTATTTCTTTTAATGTTTCGAATGTAAACCCTTATTACAGGCAGGGTTCCTATCCAAATACGGGAAACGGCGCTCATCGGAGCCTGCCCTCCGGGGGTGCGTCCTCTTTGCTTCAGACTGTTACAGATCAGTGGAATAATTCCAATGAAAAAACCTCTGTCAGACGGGATATGCTCGACAGACTCCGAAGCCTTGATCGGATGACGGAGCAAAGCGGCCAGTCCTCTTTGTCCGCGGGGACCGTTTTTGACAGCATGCTCTCCAAGACGGAAAAATCGGACAAGGACAGCGAAGACCTCTTAAAGACCAAATTCCACTATAATTTCAAGGAGCTTTCCGGAAAGATCCAACGCGCGAAGAATTCGACGAGCGCTGGGGAGGCTGTGCTTGCCGCAAAACGAAAGGTCCTGGAAATGAAGCGGAAGTTAGCAAGCGCCGAGGGAAATGGCGACAGCGAGGAGATCGAGCTTGCGTTAAATCACGCGAAGCAGATGGAGCTTGCCGCAAACCGGAAAAAACGCCACCTCGAACTTGAGGAAATGGCGACAACGGTTGGGAAACGGGATGAGGACAAGAACCGGATGGAGGAGGCTATGCAGGATATGAAAAACGCGATGCTTCCCCTCTGGGAAGATGAGCTGACGGACGGTCAGACCGAGCTTATGAAGGAGCAGACCGAGATCTTTTCAGAGACGGCGCAGAGCCTCAGAGAGCAGGGAGAAGAGATCACGGACGAGATGATCGGGGAGATGGACGCCTTTATTGAGGAGGCGACGAAGGAGCAGTCGGAAATGCTCGAGGAGCTTTCTAAGATGCTGGAAAGTCTCGAGGTCATCAACCCGCATATGAGCGAGGAGGACCTGAAGGAGTTAAAGACCAGGCACCGGACCTCGGAGGATAAGGAACTTCTGAAGGCGGATATGGAATATCTGAAAGAATACATAAAGCTGAACGAAAAGAAAGGGAGTCAGATCCTAAGCCCTGGCATGGGGCACGGGGGCTCGTCCAGCGGTTTTTCGTTTGGGGCATTTTCTGCGGGCACCGGTATGGCAATTTCCATATCGGACGGCGGGGGAGCAGCGGTATCCGTCCCGGCTGTCGCGGTAGACGTACAGGTGTAAGGGGGCGGAATGATCGATATTCACAGTCATCTGCTCTATGGGGTGGACGATGGGGCAAAAACCCCGGAGGATTCCTTAAAAATGCTTGAGCAGGCGGCAGAGCAGGAGATCACGGATATTGTTCTTACGCCGCACTACCGAACGGGACTTTTTCCATATCCTTTGGAGGTTATTAAGGAGCGCTTTTTGGAGCTTGTTCCCCTTGCGAAAAACCTTGGGATCACCCTGCATCCGGGCTGTGAATATTTCGCGGACAGCAGGATCATAGAGCATATCACCACCGGCCGATGTTTGACGCTTAACGAAGGTGAATATATTTTACTGGAATTTGATTATAAAACAGATTATAATAGTATCCGGAGCTTTGCGGAGTCCTGTATTTTCTGCGGTTTCTATCCTGTGATCGCCCATGCGGAGCGGTATGAGGTCTTTATAAAGGAATTCGGGCTCCTTTCGGATTTTCGTAAAATGGGGTGCCTTGTTCAGTTAAATGCCGACAGTATCCTTGGAGTCTCCGGCGGACCTGCGAAGCGTCTTTGCAGGCGGATTCTGAAGAAGGAGCTTGCGGATATCATCGCCTCGGACTGTCACGATACCGGGGAGAGGGGAAACCGGCTGAGGGACGGGTATCTGTATGTTGAAAAAAGATTCGGAAGCGATACGGCAAAGCGGCTGTTTGTAAAAAATCCGGCGAAGATTTTGGCTTCCGGGGAGTTTTTTGTTGGAAAATCAACGCAATAATAACGATGTTATAGAAATCGATCTGAGAGAGCTGTTCATTGAATTTCTGGTCCACTGGAAATCCATTCTCGTTTCAGCTCTTCTTGGCGCATGTATCTGCTTCTGCATCCGGTTTTTTTTGCTGATGCCGGAGTACGAAGCGACCTCCCTCCTCTATGTATTGACGAAAAGTACGTCGATCACGAGCCTTGCGGATCTCCAGACCGGAGCGAATCTGACCCAGGACTATCTGATCGTTACAAAGGGCCGTCCGGTACTGGATCAGGTAATCCAGAACCTGAAGCTGCCGGAGAATTATGAGGAGCTTGAGGAGATCGTCGAGGTCACAAATCCCTCCAATACGAGATTTATCGAGATCACGGTAAAGGATCAGGATCCTCTTCGGGCCAAGGCCATTACGGATGAGATCGCGGAGATTGCCGCGGCGTTTATCGCGGAGAAGATGGACCAGGATCCGCCAAGCCTTGTCCAGAGCGGTTACGCGGACGGAGAGCCGGTAAACCATGGTGTTGTATTTTATACCTGCGCGGGCTTTGTGGGGGGGATCCTCCTTGCGATGATCTGCGTAGCTCTTTCCTATATTTTTAATGATACGATCATGTCACCGGAGGATCTGGAAAGCAAGATCGGGATCCGGGTACTTGCTTCCCTGCCGGTAGAAGAAGAGGAAATGGACTGATATGCGCGAGGTCGAGTTACTATCCTTAAATAAACAGAGCAATACCATGACCGAAGCGCTCAGAGAGCTTCGAACGAATATCGGTTTCTGCGGAGACGATATCAAGACGATCCTCTTTACAAGCGCCCTCCCAAACGAGGGGAAGAGTACGGTGGTCATTGATTTCGCAAGATCCCTGGATGAATCTGGGAAAAGCGTTCTGGTGATCGATTCGGATATGAGAAAATCCGTCCTCATCGGCAGACACCGGGCAAAGGCAAAGGACGGCGAGCCGATCAAGGGGCTGTCCCATTTCCTTGCGGGTCTGAGCAAGCTGGATGAGGTCGTGTATAAGACCCAGCTGAAGCAGATGCATATCATCTTTTCGGGACCCAGGGTCTTAAATCCGACGGAGCTTCTGGAGAAAAAATATTATTCCGGACTGATCCACGCCATCCGGGAGAAATTCGACTATGTGCTGATCGATTGCGCACCTTTGGGAGCCGCTATCGACGCTGCGGTTATCGCCAAGGAATGTGACGGGGCCGTAATTGTTGTCGCGCAAAGTGAGGCGACGAGCAAGATGGTCTTAAATGTCAGGCGGCAGTTGGAAAACTCCGGTGTACGGATCCTTGGCGCTGTCCTCAATAAGGTCGATATGAAGAAGGCGAATTACTACGGAAAGTACTACGGCGGGTATTACGGAAAATACTACGGAAAATATTACAGCGAATATTATAATGATGTTGACGAAGAATGAGAAATATTAAAGCAGTTTCCATCCTGATCATATTTGAGATCGTCGTGCTGATCACGATCATGGCGATTATTATCGTAAAACAGATGGTGCCTGAAAAGGATACCGGCGTTCCCTCCTATGTACCAAAGGACACCGCCGCTGCCTTTCTGTCGGAGACGGACTCTTTTGAGCGTCCGGTGGATCTTCTGGCAGAAGAGGAGGCTTCCGCTTCCGCAGGCAGGAATCCCGGCGAGATCCCGACCTATCTTTACGGCCAGTTTTCCGATGATGTGATCGAAAAGCTACTTGCCATGTCTACGGAGCAGAAGGCCGCGCAGCTTTTGATGGCAAGTCCGGAGGAGCTGACCGGAAGCGACCTGTTTACGGAGGTGGATGAGGAGCTTGAGGAAGCGTTTGAGACGCTGCCCATTGCCGGCCTGATCTTTGGCAATGAAAACTTTGCGTCGGTCGATGATACACGAGAAGGGCTGTCGGAGATCAGTACCTGTTCTCTGAACGCGACCGGACTGCTGCCTTTTTTGGTACTCGATGACAGCGGGACTTCGATCAGTACGATGTCAAACAGCGGTTACAATATGTACGGGATCCCGATTGGAAGAAACGATGCCCAGGCGCTGCTTTCCCAAGCTACCGATAACGGGATGTTGCCGGTATATACGGGAGAGGTCTCCGCATTGAGCAGCAATTCGGACTATAACCGATCCGTAGCCATTGCCTCGGTGGAAAGCGCTCAGGAGATCGCGGAATCCATCGAGGGCGGAAATATTTTCATCTATCGTACGGAGAGTCTGAACCGGACCCTGTCGAATCTGATCGGACTGATCGACGCGGGCTATGTTTCGGAGGAAGAGCTGGATCTGGCGGCAGGTCATATCATCTCGCTGAAACTTGTGCTTCAGGATATGCAGTATTGATATTTCGAGGTCCTGCGTCACGTCAGCCGTACAGGTAGCTGCAGACCATAGGGAGCGATTTAACAGGTGGAGCGCCAAAGGAATATAAATATTAAGAGAATCATATTGATCGCGTTTCTTTTTGTCGCGGCGGCAATCAGCGCTACAGCGATCTATTTCGGTTTTTCCGGAAACCGCCCCGTTAACGCTTCGGAGGAGACGAAAGAGCAGGTTACGGAAGCACAGAGCGGTACGGAAGAGACCTATGAGGTCAGTTCTGTCCCGGAAACAGACGGGGAAAAATGGCAGGAGGGTATGGTCGCCTATAATGGAAAGATCTATAAATATAAGGATTCTGTAAAGAATTATCTCTTTATGGGAATAGATAACGATGATATTGTAAGCGAGGCACCGGACGGTTTGAGCGGCGGCCAGTCGGATGCCATGTTCTTACTGTCTATCGACAGCAGGAATGAGAAGATCAGCGTCATCGCCATCAACCGAAACACCATCGTTCCTGTGGATATCTATGACGAAAGCGGGACATATCTGGGACAGATGCCGCTTCAGATCTGTTTGCAGCACGGCTACGGGGACGGTATGAAGCTGTCCTGCTCCCGGAGCGTCGAAGCGGTCAAACGGCTCTTTAACAATATCCCGGTCTCCGGCTATATTTCGCTGAACATGGGCGGGATCCCGGCCTTAAACGATGCTATCGGAGGAATCGAGCTTACGCCTGTTCAGGATGTCAGCTTTAAGGGGATCACGATAACAAGGGGAGTCCGCCTGACATTAAACGGCAGGCAGGCCTACGCCTATCTCAGGGCCAGGGATGTGGACGAATTCGGCTCCGCGGACAAACGGCTGAAGCGCCAGGTCCAGTACATAACGATCTATCTGGAAAAGCTGATGAAGGACTCTTCCAAGGCGGGGGCGGTCTATGACGCGGTTTCCGATTATATGGTAACAAGCGTAGATCTGGTCAAGCTGGTAGGCAGCGCGAAGAATATGGAATTTTCCGTAAGGGATATGATTACGATCCCCGGAAATACGATCCTAAACGGTGAGTACGAGGAATTTTACCCGGATCCTCAGGGGTTGCAGGACATTATTATGAATGTTTTTTATGAAGAGGTTGAGTAAAAGGAGGTTAATTATGAGAAGAAGATTCACAGCATTGACAACAGGCGTTCTGCTTTCGTTAGCGCTTAGCGTTCAGGCATTCGCGGCACCGAGTCCGGATACCAGGACCGTTACCCAGACAGCAACTACGCCTTCCTCATCCGTATGGTATACGTTAGATAACACAGAGAAGGCTCAGGTTTCCACCACGCCGATCGAAGCAGCAGCGCTTTCTGCGGGAGTGGCTCTGGATTCCACGACCTCCAGCGGCAATCCGGTAGCTATTCTGTCCATCGCTCCCGAGGCGGCTTTTGTAGCAAACGTTAAGGCGGCGTTATTGAAGGATTCCGGAGTCAGGGGTTCCTTAAACCAGTACGGGATCGGATCGAACAGCTATATCGTAGGCGGCTCCGTTCTGACGGGCGTAAATTATACCGGAAATACTCTGGTCAATATGACGATCGCCGGGGCTGCGTCCGGTCAGGAGATCGTTTTTCTTGTTTATCCGTTAGGAAGTAAAACTCCGATGGTCGTAAAGCCGACGAAGCTCTCGAACGGAAAGTATTCCGCGACCTTACCCATCCCCTGCAGCTGGTACGCGGTGGCGAATCGGTAAAGGACTTCAAATCAGACCCTTCAAATCAGACACAGAAAATGCAAATGTCAGTTTACGTGATATATACGCAGTCCGGTAAGGAGCTGAAAGCCTTTGAGAAGATCCAGAGACTTGTACTTTTGCCGACGGAGGAGGTCTATATCCCGACCTATAATCGTCAGAGAAAACGGGAGGGGGAATACCAGATCGTTGAAAAGGTCCTCCTCTATAAGCTTTGCGGGAAGGAACACGTTCTGGACGTTTCTACGGGGTATTACGAAGGAAAAGGTGTCCGGATCATCAAGGGACCTCTGATGGGTCTTGAAGGACAGATTAAAAAGATCAACCGCCATAAACGGATCGCCATCCTTGAGCTGGAAATGCTCAGTCGGATGGTCGAGATCACGGTTGGGTTGGAAGTAATATATTAGGTATAGTTAAAGCAATAAATAATTGCGTTTCCTATACCCAGGTAAGAAGCTCTATTCCCTGATCGTCGCTGTCGCGCGTCAGCGGAAGGAGTGGACATAGCTGTTTGCAGCCGGGGTAGCGAAAAAATACAGCGCATTGGGTGCTTTTATTTTTTCGATAACTACGTCGGAGGGGCGAAGCTATGGGAAAAGATCGTATTTGTAGTGAGCGCCAGGAATAATTTGACTTTCGCTATGGAGCTAACGGAGGATGCGTACGGATTTGCAGCGGCAAACGACCAACGTAAAAGAGTTGTGTCGATTCCTATAATAAAGAGCACATCAAACTCTTTAGAAATTTTGCTTATTATACCTCAAACGAAGAAGACTATTAGGATCTGGAGAGAGCAGTCTCTGAGGTCTATGCAGAGAGTTAGAATGGTTTACATAAAATATTAACATTTCTATTATTAGGCTATTATTAGACTTTAATGAACACTTCCGGCCGCAGACAGCTCTTCACACGGGGTTAAGGAAGTTTGCGGAATGGTATGCGGAGTATTATTGCTTTGGAGAAAACCATAGGTCTTAATAAACATAGTCGAGGGATAATAAAGCAAGCAGAACCTTTGAGACGTTTGGATTGCGGCGAGCATCACAGTACACTCAACTACCGAAATAGTTTTTTTGCCCTCGAAAGTTTACATAATAAGTTGACAATAATCACCACTTCCCTATATGAAACAATAAACGTATTGGATAATACGGCAGAACCCTTATGACCCTGCCGTTTTATCCTCACTGCAATATTTTTTTCGCCATCTCTGTGGCTTCTTTGGGAGATAACTGCGGGTTCTCCAGACGATAGTGTTTTGCAAGGCGGGCAATATCCCGTTCCTTCATATTTCTTTCACCGCGTTTTATACCGCGTTTTTCTCCGCGTTTTTCTCCGCGGAGTTCACCCAGCCTTTCGCCTTCTTCTTTATAGTGTTCCAGCTCTAACTGATAAGGTATATAATCCATGCGCAGTTTCACATCCTTTCTGTTCTTCCTGACCTGCTCCTCAATCTGGCAGGTCAGTCAAGTATAACATTTTGATGGGGAAATGCAATAACTGTTTTTATTACCTCAATGAGCGATGAAATGATGATATGACACAAAAGTCATTTATAGTCATTCGTCGATAAATCGATCCGGAAGTCAAGTTGCAGGGTAGGGGTTTTCGTGATATATTCTCTTACGGGGCTGATGATCGTAATGAAAGCTTATAGTGAAGGATGACAATTTTGGAGATGGAAAATATCGAGGAAGCTGTAGATCAGGAGAATAACATACCGGAGCCTGCAGATCAGGAGAATCATAAACCGGAGCTTGCAGATCAGGGAAACAACACACCGGAGCCTGTAGAGCAGGAGAATAACTCACAGAGGCCTTTGGAGCAGGATGCCCTGCAGGATATTGACGGTGCTTTGGTGGAGGTCAAGGCAAGGCTTGAGGATCTGAAGAGCCGTATGGAGGGTCTGAACGTAAGGTCGGATCGGGACGTCGAAGAGGTTCGCAAGCTCGTAGAAAGCATCAACGACGAATTTAAGATCGTGATCCGGAAGTTTTTCTATGAGGCGGAGCAGTTCAATGATCAGGAGCTTGCGCGGATCAGGCAGAGTCTGTCTGAGGGGATCGAGGAGCGAAGGGAGGCTTTTATAGACGGACTTGCGGAGGTCAATAACAGGCTTTCGGAACAGTTTGCGACGGAACTGGACGCGGTCCGGGGGCTGTATGAGGAAAAGCTGACCAGGTATATTACGGATATCGAAGAAGCAAACGACGCGCTTGCGACTGGGGTACGTGACTCCAATGAAGCCTTTGCAGCCGAGATGAAGGAATCTAATGAAACTTTTGCGGCTGCTGTGCGGGAGTCCGGTGAGGTATTTATGGCCGGGGTGGAAAACTCCTGTCACTCGCTTATGGACAAGATTCAGAAGCAGTTAGAAAGTTACCTTTCGGAGTATAAGCTTTCCAATGAGCTGCTGGACGAAAAGCTCAGGGTCCATATCGAGTCCTTCTACGAGGAATCCCGCAGACTGTTTGAAGGAAACGTCAATAATCTTCGGACGCTTTTTTCGGATAATCTGGATGCGATCGAGCGAAGAAGCAACCGGGTGGAGCAATCCCTGGAGAAGAATAATACGGTTTTTGCGAACTATGCGGGGGAAGTACAGAAGCTTCAGAAAGTCCTGGAACAGAGGCACAGCTTTTTGGAGAACGGCTTTCAGAAGACGTTTCAGAGCTATATTGAGACCCTGAATAAGAAGCAGGCGGAGCATTATGAGAGCTTTGGGAGCTTTCTGACAGAGAAGTATTCCGCGAATGTGGATGAGCTTACGAGGCAGCTTGCGGAGTATCAGGACAGGTATAAGAAAGCGCTGCAGGCTTTTGTCGATGAGATGCAGGAGGAATATCAGAGCAATCTGGAGGATGAGCTGCGCACTGCTATGGATTCCATGAATGAGGTTGTTGAAAATATGCAGAAAAAGAACCGGACGGATCAGAGAAGCCGGCAGGTGCTTTTAGCTGCAATGATTTTTATTTGTGTGATGACTGCCTTGAATATGATCTTCTCAAATGGTATGCTGAGTATCGCGCCGATCATTTTTTCACTATTGATCGCTGTGGTCTTCTATCTGATCATGTACTGGAGGGCATAAGGGGGACAATGAAACGGTTATATTACAGGATACTTTGTGTTCTGGCGGTTTTTGCGCTGTGCGGGACGCAGCTTATTACGGTCTGCTTTGCGGAGAATTATGATGAGCAGGTTGCCAGAATGCAGGAGCAGGAGGCCCAGACCCAGGCTACGATCTCGGATCTGGAAAAACAGACAGAGCAGACGAAGGCGGCGATCTCAGCTCTAAAGGGCCAGAGGGAGCAGACGGAGAGCAGCGTAAGCAGTCTGAAAAATCAGAGCTCGGCTCTGCAGAATAAGATCGAGGGCTATTCGGATCAGCTAGAGGATCTGACGGAGGAGATCGAGGAGGCGGAGAGCGCCATGGCGGAGGTTTCTTCGGAGATCGTTTCGTTGAATCAGCGGATCGAGGAGACCAGAAGCGAGAAGGAAGAGCGCTATGAGCTTTTAAAGAAGCGGATCAAGAAAGTCTATGAGAGCGGGGGAACCCGCGGGATGTGGCAGATCATCCTCGGAGCAGGCTCCCTGCAGGATTTCTTTAACCGCTATGAGTATCTCGGGGCTATGGTAAGCTACGATCAGCAGAAGATCGCGGAGTACCGGGCGTTAGAGGAGGAGCTTAGCCGGGAGCTTACGGAGGTTCGTCAGAGAGAGGCGGAGCTGGATGCCTATCAGGATACGCTGGATGAAAAGCACGGAGAGCTTTCGGACCTGACGGAGGAGGTCAAAAGTCAGCTGGATTCCACGAACAGCAGTATCTTCGCGGAAAGCGGGAAGCTTGCGGATTACGATAATCAGCTGGTAGCTCTGGATAAGGCAATGAAGTCGTTAGAGTCCCAGACAGCAGCGGCCCAGGCGGCTTTGGCAAAGCAGGTGGCGGAGCGTCTGGCCTTAAAACGGGAGGATACCTCGGGGGCCTATTCGGCGAGCGGTTCGGAGTTAGAGTGGCTTGCCGCTACGATCCAGGCGGAGGCGGACGGTGAGTCATATACCGGGAAGCTGGCGGTCGGTTCGGTAATTATGAACCGTGTCAAGAGCTCTGCCTTCCCCAATGATATCAAATCGGTGATCACGCAGAATATGCAGTTTGCGTCCTATCGTTCCGGTAAGGTGGAGCTGATCATACAAAAGGGTCCGAACTCTACCTGTGTCAAGGCGGCGCAGGAGGTTCTGGGCGGCGCCAGAGTCGGGGATTATCTGTTCTTTATGACGAAATATTACGCGGATTACTACGGGATCAGCGAATATACGATGATCGGAAATCATGCCTTCTTCTATCGCTGGGTAACTAAGGATAAGGCGGTACAGCCTGCCTCCGAGGAGGAAAAGGAAGAAGAAGAGGAAAAGGCAGAGGAGAAGACCGAGGAGGCTCCTGCGGAAGAGGAGCATCATGAGGAAGAGGAGCCGCAGGAAGAAGAGCCTGAGGAAGAAGAGTCAGAAGAGGAGAATCAAGAAGAGTAACTGCCGGGGGAGCTGGGCAGAGGCGAAGAGGAGGACTGAATCAGTCCTCCTCCTTTTGAATAGCCGATATTCATAGAAGATTTTCCGGAAGCGGATCCCACTCACATAACCCTAACGCCTGCCTCTGCTTTGCTTCTTCCAGGGTGAGCAGCGGAAGATCTTCTTTTAGATATTCCGTCAGTTCCTCGATCCCTTCGCCGGTCACGTTATTGACCTCAAAGATCCGGTCGCAGCCTGCGGATTCCATCCATTGCCGGATCATCGGAACGTTGGCGTAGGGAGAATCCGTTTTTGTAATAACGCCGATCAGGGGCCTTAAAATAAAGGTGTGCAGACAGTCGCCGAACAGATTATAGGGCTCGTCCGCGGCCTGTACGATGGCTATGACATCGGCTTCGAAGGAAAAGCAGGCAAGGCCTACGCTGAAATGCTTGGATTCCGCGTATTCCCCCGGGGAGTCGATGGTATCGCCTTCGAGATTGGTGTACTGTGTTTTGATATAATGGAGCTCTTCTCCCTTCAGGGCCTGGATCAGCGAGGTTTTTCCGGCTTCGCTCCGCCCCATCAGAAACATTTTTTTCATAGATTTTTGTTCACTATAGAATGATTACTGCGTCAGCTTTTGAAAGGTTTCGCAGGAAACGATATATTTTCAAATGATTTTGATCAGTTTTTATGGATCTCGCAGACCGGGAAGTCCAGCTCGTCCCGAAACAGAGCTACGACTGCCTCGACCGCTGTCTCTACCTGGGTAAGACCTCCCGTCAGGATCAGAGAGCCGCAGAAGCGGTCCATAAACCCGATCTCTACGTTTGCGGCTTTTAAAGCGGCATCGGCGGCAACCACGACCGCCTCCCAGGGGGTAAAGCGGATCAGGCCGATCGTTTCTCCCGTATGATCCTCGCCCTCATGGACCCCGATATGCAGCCCCAGGTTCTGATAGATGCTGGGATCGGAGGGGGTCAGGACATGGGCCAGGCAGACTTCCTTTCCGGGGATCCGTACCCTCGTCATCCGAAGAGTCTTCCCCTTCAGCTGTTCATAGTCCTTATGGAATATTTTCTGTATGAATTCCTCTTTCGTTAAGACCGCCACTTGCCCTTACCTCTTTGTAATACGGCAGACAACATATTCCAGCTCGTCGCGGAAGTAGTTTACGATCTCGGTCATCGCGGAGCTGACATCGGAAAGCTCTCCGGTGATGATCAGGGTCCCTGTAAAACGATCCGCGAAGCCCAGATAGACATTGCCGCTCTTTACCGCGATATCGGAGGCGATCACCGCCGACTCGGGCGGGGTCAGGTTCATGATGCCGATGGCGGAGGAGCTGTAATCCACCTGAGGATTTAGGCCTAATTTCTGATAGATGACCGGAGCCGGCCCGCCCATGATATGGGCAAAGGTAATTTCCTTGCCTGCTACGGTTTCCTGTACGATTCGAATGCGTTCTTCCTGTTCGTTTGCCATTTTGACTCCTTATGCTGGATCCATATCTGGATAATTATTTATTTCTGTTTCATTAGTACGAAGCGCCTGTAACAGTATACCTCATTTTTATTTATATCTCTACCAATTTTTTCTACCTGTACTTTTGCTGTACTTTTGGGTCTGTACTTTTGCTAACCGGAAGTGATATTTCCTGTGATTTATTGCGGTGATAATATCGGTTTTGGACGAAAAGCCCATACAGGCGGAATTTTTTTATTTTCTCATAGCTGCGAGGATGTTATACTATCCTTCGGGACTAAAACAGAAATCGTTGAGCAAGGCCCGGTGGGTGAAGCACGTTTACTCAAACGTTCAGGGAGCCGGGCAGATATGAAAGGATAGTACAAAATGGACCTTATAAAACAAAAACGGCGGGTCGGATCAGGGGTGATATTGTTCGGACTGTGCCTGTTATTATTGGCAAGACCGGTCTTTGCCCTGAACTTGGAGGATCCGAGGGTGATCTGGGATGTTACGGGGAGACTGCTTTCCGGTCAGCCGACCTCCCTGGAGGAGCAGCTGGGAGTCGCTGCACCGCAGCTTAATACTCCGGTATCGAGTGACGGGACCGGCTATATCCTGATCGGAGACAGCAGGATCACGGCGCTGAACGCGACCTGCCAGATCAACGCGACACCGGACAACTGGTTTGTCGTGGCCTGCGCGGGGGTCCATCTGAACTATCTTTCGGATATCGCAATCCCGGTAGGAGAGATGATCGAGGCGGCGCATCCGGAGATCACCCGCTGGAAATACATTATAAATCTGGGGCTGACGGATCTTGACCGGCCGAAAGCCTACAAGGATTATCTGTCACAGCTTTCTCAGACAAAGGAGGTCTATTTTGCCTCTGTCGGTCCGACGAGTTCGACGAAGACGACGAAAACCTTTGCACTGACAAACCAGAGGATCGAGAAATTCAACGCCCAAATGGCAGGGCTTCCGACGGTCCGTTATATTGATCTCTGGAGTTATCTGGGTGCCTTTGGCTATACGAATGCGGAGGATGGCTTCCATTATGACAGCGCGACCTCGAAACGGATCTATCAGTTTTTGCGGGAAGCGATGCGGCAGCAGATGTTCTGACGCGCCCATCGCGCTGTTTTATCGCAACCTTCTGAAATATTGGAACTATTTATATGAAATATGAATTATCTTTACGAAGAGCTATTTCCTTTCTTTTTATTACTGCGTTAGTGCTTTCGGGCTGCGGGAGCTTTGGAGTTTCACAGCCAGCGGAAACCGAAAGCTCTGAAATCGACGCGGGAAACCCGGAAAAACAAACGGAGGAACAGGCGGGGGCGGAAGAGATTGATTCGGTGCCGGGGGACGACGGGGCTCTTTCGGAAGCCGGAGAGAAGACTCACGTCAAGCTCACCGTTCTGGATACCGGCTATGATGTCTATGCGCCGAAACGAGCGCATGATTACCGCTATGGCCCCTCGATCCTGCTGAACGGGGACGGGAGTATGGATGCCTGGTTTGCGGCTCCGGGCGACAGCGTCTACGAATACGACTGGATCGTATATACCCATTCCGACGACGGGGGAGAGACGTGGTCAGAACACAGGGCTGTCCTGAGTCCGACACCCGGCTCCTTCGATTACCGTTCGGTCTGCGATCCGGATGTCTTCTATTATGACGGATACTATTATCTCGGCTATACCGCGACGATCAGCGAGAGCTTCAAGGGTTTCTCAAACAGTGTCTTTCTGGCAAGAAGCAGGAAGCCGGACGGTCCTTATGAGAAATGGAACGGCGAGGGCTGGGGAGGCAGTCCCAAACCGCTTCTGTATTATGACGGACCGGGAATCGGCTGGGGCAGAGGAGAAGCGAGCTTTGTGATCCGGGATGGCCTTCTGTATACATACGTTACCATGGATGCCTATACCAGGGACTATATCCGTATCCGCTCTACGGAGGTCTATACAGCACCCCTTGAGAGCGAGGATTTTCCGAAGGAGCTTGCCTTTCAGGGCTATGCGATCAACCGGACGGATACCGGGGAGGAGGCGGAATACGTCTATTCTGACTGTGATTCCTGGGATGTGGCCTACGTCGAGGAGCTTCAGAAATTTGTCGCTGTCTGTACGAACAGGCGCTTTGCCCAAGACAGCTGCCTGCTGTACTTTGAATCGGACGACGGCTATCATTTTGAGCGGGTCTCGGAACTGAATACCAACGTTATCTGCGGCTGTCATAACAGTGGCCTGATGAGTGACGGACAGGGCCATATCAAGCCGGGAGATCCTGGCCTTGTGGGATATGCCTACGCGGGGAGCGGAAACGGGGAATGGGGGGCCTGGGTCACCCGCTTCGTGCCGATCCTGATCGAAGAGACAAAAGAGCCGGACCGGGAAGAGGACGGGAAGGAAAACGTTAAGCAGGCGATCGTTATTAATGGCAGGAGCAGTGGGACAGCTGTGATGCTTAACGCAAAACCGCTTCAGAACGTAGCAGTTGAAGGCACTGGGAGCTTTTCGACCAGCTATTTCTATCTGGACGACCGGCAGAGAAAGCACTATATCAATGCGTCGGAGCTTAGCTTCAGCGATTATGATAAGGACGTTATTTCCGTGGAAAACGGTACGGTCACTCCACTTCGGGCAGGGAGGACGACTGCTGTGATCACGTATGACGGACTGTACCGGGAGCTTTCTTTTACGGTGCTTAAAAAGCCTGTTTCCGGAAACGGACAGGTAAAGGAACTGCTCTTAGAGACAGATGGCTACTTTCTTTCCCTAAACCAGGCCTACGCGGTTTCCTTAAGACCATTGGCGCGCTTTGAGGACGGGCGGCTGTTAGAGCTTTCCGATCGGAGCTTGGCTGAGTTTGGGATCGAAGCAGAGTCTTCGGATGAGAGTATCTGTATGGTTCGGGAGGACCTTACGCTGATCCCGGTTTCCGCCGGAGAAACGACCGTTACCGTAAGCTGTAACGCGGGTTTGCGCTGTCGTGTAAGGGTAAGGATCACGGAATAATAGAAGAAAAAAAATTCCAGAAAAAAATTTTTTTTGAAATTTTATTGACGTAGACGAAGGTTGTGCGTATAAATAAGTGTCAGGAACAAAATAACAAATAAAAACAAATGACAGGAGGACAATAGAATGGATAAGAGCAGAAGATTAGACGACAGCGCGCTGGATAACGTAGCAGGCGGAGTGCTTTTTGACGCAAGCGGAATCAGCGGAGCGGATCCGACACATCCCTGGGAGGTTCTGGATGATAAAAATGGAAATAAGATCACGAGCTTTGCTACAAAACAGGAGGCTTTGGATTATTTAAGAAACAATGGCCAGAATCATATGGAGGTCAACTGGGATCAGGTTTTGCAGCTGAGAAACCTGAAATAAGCCGGCAGAGGGAAAAGCGGAGTGGACGGTTCCGGTCGGATGAGGAGACCGGTATAAAAGTCAAACCGCATACTGTTTCAAATGGTTCATAAACAGAAAGTCTGGGTCATCAATGGGTGATCCGGACTTTTTGTAGAAAGGAAAAACATGTCAAACCAGATCTTCAGAGAAAAGAGTATGGAACGGGTGGCATCGCCCGAGCAGTTAAACGATTATATCCGGGTCACCTCCCCCTCTGTCTGGATCATTCTGCTTGCGCTGCTTGTTCTTCTGGCGGGGCTTTTGGTCTGGTCGATCTTTGGAAGGATCGAGATCCATAATGCCCAGGGGGAGCAGGTAAGCGTCGCCCCGATCACGTTTGTGACAAACTGACAGGACGGAACAGGGCAGCTGAGGAGGGGAGACGGAATGACAGAAAATAAGAGTCCGGTCAAAATGCCGGTTAGGGGGCTTGCGAAAAAGGTCCCCGTGGTCATGCAGATGGAGGCGCTCGAGTGCGGAGCGGCCAGCCTTGCTATGGTCCTTGCGTATTATGAGAAATGGATCCCCTTAGAGCAGATCCGAGAGGACTGCGGGGTTTCCCGGGACGGCTCCAAGGCCGCCAATATCCTGAAAGCCGCAAGGAGCTATGGTCTGGAGGCGGGGGGCTATCGGTTCGACGATGTGAACGATCTGAAGAAGGAGGGCGAGTTTCCCTGCATCGTTCACTGGGAATTCAACCACTTTATTGTCTTAAACGGCTTTCGAAACGGGAAGGTCTATGTCAACGATCCCGCGAGGGGAAATTATACCATGACGGAGGAGGCCTTTGACAAGGGCTTTACCGGGATCTGTCTGATGTTTGAGCCGGGAGAAGGCTTTGAGCCCTCCGGCAGTAAAAAAAGCGTTCTGGGTTTTGCGAAGAAGCGGATGGAGGGGACGAAAAGCGCGGTCCTGTTCATTTTCCTTACGACACTTATCACCTCTATCGCGGCGATCATTTCTACCGGCTTTTCCCGTATTTTTATGGATCAGATCCTGACCGGAAGGGACGAGGCTCTTTTAGTTCCCTTTACGGTTTTACTCAGCCTGTTTGCTTTGATCCAGATTACAGCAGGCTGGATCCAGGCGATCTATACCCTAAGGATCAACGGAAAACTGGCTGCGGTGGGGAATGCCACCTATTTCTGGCACGTCTTACATCTTCCCATGAAATTCTTCTCCCAGCGGATGGCCGGCGATATCGAGCAGAGGAGAAATACGAACGCCTCGATCGCGGGCTCTCTCGTAAATACCCTTGCGCCTCTGATTCTGAATACGGGGATGATGATCTTCTATCTGGTCGTTATGTTCAGATACTCGGTACTGCTGACGCTTACCGGACTTGCAAGCGTTGCGATCAATCTCTGGGTTTCCCGCCTGATCTCGGAAAAGAGGGTCAATATTACCCGGGTCATGCTGAGAGATCAGGGGAAGCTGTATTCGGCGACCGTTTCCGGTATTGATATGATCGAGACCATTAAGGCAAATGGGGCTGAGAACGGCTATTTTCGCAAATGGGCAGGCTATCAGGCCAGCGTCAATACCCAGAATGTCCGCTTCGCGAAGCTGAACGCATATCTGGGGTTAGTCCCCTCCATCGTCGGGGCTGTGGTTAACGATATCGTTCTGCTGTTGGGTGTCATGTTAGTTATCCGGGGACAGTTTACCGCCGGTATGGTCTTTGCCTTTCAGGGCTTTCTGACCAGATTCCTATCTCCGGCCCAGTCCCTGATCTCCGCCGGGCAGACTCTCCAGGAGATGCGGACGCAGATGGAGCGGATCGAGGATGTTATGTCCTACCCGGTGGACGTAATGGAGGAGAATAACGGGGAGAAAAACAGCCCCCATACAGACGACCGGAGCGCCGAAAAGCCTTCGGAGGGCGCAAAAAAGCTGTCCGGAAATCTTGAGATGAAGGGCGTGACCTTTGGCTACTCGAAGCTTGAGGCGCCTCTGATCGAAAGCTTCGATCTGAGTTTAAAACAGGGTCAGAGCGTGGCCTTCGTCGGGGCTACCGGCTGCGGAAAATCCACTCTCAGCAAGCTGATCTCAGGGCTTTATCATCCCTGGAGCGGAGAGATTTTGTTTGACGGAAAGCCGATTGAGGGAATCGACCGGAGCGTCTTTACGGGGTCGGTCGCCGTAGTGGATCAGGATATCATTCTCTTTGAGGATACCATCGCCAACAATATCAAGATGTGGGACGAATCCATCGAGGACTTTGAAATGATCATGGCGGCAAGGGACGCGAAGCTACATGAAGATATCATGCAGAGAGAGGGCGGTTATCAGTATAAGTTGATGGAGGGCGGAAAGGACTTTTCGGGCGGACAGAGACAGCGCCTCGAGATCGCAAGAGTTCTTGCCCAGGATCCGACGCTCATTATTATGGATGAGGCGACAAGCGCGCTGGACGCCAAAACGGAATATGAGGTCGTACGTTCCATCCGGGACAGGGGAGTGACCAGCGTGGTCATCGCCCATCGCCTTTCGACCATCAGAGACTGCGATGAGATCATCGTTATGGACCGGGGAAAGGTCGTTGAGAGGGGAACGCATCAGGAGCTGATAAAAAAGGACGGACTCTATAAGAAACTTGTCACGGCGGAATAAAAATAGAATAAATAGTAACTAATTCACGACAGCCGCTCGCAGACTTGCGAGTGGCGTGCCAATACAGTAGCAGGGATAGGCAGCAGGGGCACTTCTAATGCGCAAGCTGCCCCTGCTGCTGTCTCTGCCCAGGGTAACTGGGCAGAGACAAATAAAAGAGGGTGCCATGGGGTGGTTTGGCGAACAGATAGAAGAAAGAAAACAGGCAGATAACGAGATCCTTGAGGATTCCTTTTTCCGGATCGCCGGGGCGATCATGGGAAGAAACCTGACGGCGGCTTATGCGAATGAGAAAGGCAGGACCATAGGCGCGGTCGATGAGATCCTGAAGTACTATAACGTGAAGTCCAGAGAGGTTCCGGACCGCTTTCAGACGATCGATGAGGTTTTGGAATACCTCTTGCGGCCAAGCGGGATCATGGTCCGGGAGGTAGAGCTTTCGGAGTGCTGGCACAAG
This sequence comes from Lachnospiraceae bacterium, assembly GCA_017444015.1. Taxonomy (GTDB): domain Bacteria; phylum Bacillota; class Clostridia; order Lachnospirales; family Lachnospiraceae; genus UBA2868. Next base: position 20,522 of record JAFSXN010000023.1, read on the forward strand.
GACGCGGCCGGGGCAATGCTTACGACCTTTCGTGAGGGCGGCAGCGCTGTGGCGCTGATTCCGTCTCCCTTAAGCGGATATACCTTTACGGATCCGGCAACGGGAAAGAGGAGGAAGGTGGACGGGGAGGCGGAAAAGCTGTTTTCGGATTCCGCCTATGCGTTTTACAAGCCCTTTCCGACGAAGCGGTTAACGGTTTCGGCCCTTCTTTCCTATATCTGGGAGAACGTGGAAAAGGCAGATCTGGTATGGTATCTGATCTTTGTACTGATCGTAACTCTTACAGGGCTTCTGGTGCCGAGGATCAATCATCTGCTGTTTTCCGAGGTAGTCGACTCGGGGAGTATGCGCGTACTTTTTGCGGTTTCGGTTTTTCTGATCTGTACCTCGGTAAGCAGCCTGTTGTTTGGGACCGTACAGGAGCTCTTCCTCGAAAAGCTCGAGCTAAGGCTTTTGCAGAGCGTGGAGGCGGCAACGATGATGCGGGTATTATCGCTTCCGGCTTCCTTTTTCAAGGAGTACAGCTCCGGAGAGCTTTCCAACCGTGTGGGCTACGTCAGATCGTTCGTAGAGGACCTGATCCGGATCGGACTGTCCACCGGCGTGACCTCGATCTTTTCGCTGATCTATATCGGTCAGATCTTTCGGTATGCAAGCGCTTTAGCAGTCCCCGCGTTTCTGGTTACGCTCTGTACGGTTCTGATCTCTGTTATCACAGGTCTTTTACAGGTCCGGATCGCAAGGGAGCAGATGAATCTGGCCGCAAAGGAAAGCGGTCTGGGCTACGCTCTGATCTCCGGGATCCAGAAGATCCGGCTTTCGGGGGCGGAAAAAAGAGCGTTTGCGAAGTGGGGACGCCTCTATGCGGAGGAAGCGGGCTATCTGTATGATCCGCCGCTGCTAATTAAGCTGAACGGTGTCCTGACAACGGCAGTCTCCCTGGTGGGGACCATCGTGATGTACTATCTGGCGGCAAGCAGCCACGAAAATGTGGCGGATTACTTTGCCTTTAATTCGGCATACGCTATGGTCAGCGGGGCCTTTCTTTCCCTGGCGACGATGGGGGTTTCTCTGGCAAACGTCCGGCCGACGCTTGATATGATCGCTCCGATCCTTGAGGCAGTCCCCGAGGTCTCCGAGGAGAAGGAGATCATAGAGCATCTGTCCGGGGGCCTCGAATTAAATAATATCACCTTCCGCTACAGAGAGGATATGCCGCCTGTACTGAACGATCTTTCTCTGAAGATCAAGGCGGGGCAGTACGTCGCCATCGTCGGAAAGACGGGCTGTGGAAAATCGACGTTATTGCGGATCATGCTGGGCTTTGAGGAGCCTCAGAAGGGCGCGGTCTATTACGACGGGAAGGATCTGAAGCGGATCGATCTCAAGTCTCTTCGGAGCAGGATCGGAACGGTGATGCAGAACGGAAAGCTCTTTCAGGGAGATATCTACTCCAATATCGTGATCTCGGCTCCGTGGCTGACGCTTGAGGAGGCGTGGGAAGCGGCGGAGCTTTCGGGGATGGCGGAGGATATCGCTGCTATGCCGATGGGGATGTATACCATGATCTCCGAGGGAGGCGGCAGCATTTCCGGCGGACAGAGGCAGCGGCTGATGATTGCGAGAGCCGTAGCGCCAAAGCCCCGGATCCTAATGTTTGACGAGGCGACAAGCGCTCTGGACAATCTGACACAGAAGAGAGTTTCGGAGGCTCTCAATGCCCTGAAATGCACGAGAATCGTAATAGCGCACAGGCTCTCGACGATCCGCCACTGCGACCGGATCATCGTTCTTGATCAGGGCAGGATCATCGAGGACGGGACCTATGAGGAGCTGATGGCAGAGAACGGATATTTTGCCGATCTGGTCTCCCGCCAGCAGATCGGGGGGCCCGACGCCTGATTCTTTTGTGTACAAAGCGGCCGTTATTTGTTATAATCAATATCTGCCCAGAGTAACTGGGCAGATACTATAATCAGCTTATAATATCAAGAATACAAAGCAAAGGAATTTTATGGAAACTCAGACAAAACGGACCAATCGGGCGCTTCTGATCGGATGGTGTGTGATCGTATTCGTCCTCTTTTTTATGTATCTGATGGAGGTTTTTCGTGGCAGCCGGACACCGCTCTATATGGTGATGTTCAGCCTGTTTACGGTCGTTCCGCAGGTGGCGGTCTCTCTCTGGTATATGAGAAGACCGGACAATGAAAAGATCCAGTACTATATCGTATTCGGTTATATGCTGATGTACGGTTTTGTTCTGCTTACGGCAAATACCTCACAGGTCTGGACCTATATCATTCCGATGCTGTCGTTGTTAGTCCTGTATCATAATCCCGTTCTGATCCAGTGGACGACCATCATAGCGATTCTGTTAAATATCGGTGAGATCGCCTATCGCTATATAAGAGGAGATATTACGGATCTTCTTGATCGGGATATCCGCATCCAGATCGGGTGTCTTGCGCTCTGCTTTATCGCCCTCTATGTTGCTACAAGGATCTATAAGAGCAGCCACGACAGCAACGTCGCCTATGAGCATGAGCTGACCGCTCAGAAGGAGGAGCTGTACCAGCAGGCGGAGGAGCTTGAGGCATTAAACGGCGAGCTGAATGAGTACGCGGACAATCTGACGAAGAAAAACGAAGAGCTTCGCAAGATGTCCATGCAGACGATCATGACCATCGCCAATACCATCGACGCAAAGGACGAATATACCAGAGGCCACAGCAGGAGAGTAGCAGAATATTCCGCAAGGATCGCGGAGGAGCTGGGCTTTCAGGGAGATGAGCTCAGGGATATCCGCTTTATCGGTCTGCTGCACGATATCGGTAAGATCGGAGTTCCGGATAACGTTTTAAATAAGGCGGGGAAGCTCTCCAGAGAGGAATATCTTCTGATGCAGGAGCATACTACGACCGGCGGCGATATCTTAAAGGATATCACGATGATCGACAATCTGGATGTCGGCGCGAAGTACCATCACGAGCGGTACGACGGCAGCGGCTATCCGGAGGGGCTTAAAGGGGAGGAAATTCCGTTGATTGCCCGGATCATCGGAGTAGCGGATGCCTATGACGCCATGACCTCAAACCGGGTCTATCGACGGCATTTAAGCAATGAACGCGTCATCGAGGAGCTTGAAAAGGGCAAGGGCAGCCAGTTTGATCCGAAGGTCTGCGATGTCCTCTTAAAGCTGATGAAGGAGGATAAGCTGCCGAAGCTGAATCCGGACGACGAATCCATCGAGGTCAAGCAGGGAACGAAGATCTTAAGCCGTGTTATCGACAAGGCTGAGGCTGTGGCAAGCGAGGAGCTTCACTATGATGAGCTGACGGGAACCTTAAGCCGTGAGACCGGCGTACGGGTGATCCAGGAGAAGATCGGCGAGAAGGGCTGCGGCTCCGTCTTTATTTTCGATATTGATAACTTCCGCAGGGTCAATGAGAAGGAAGGCTTTATGATCGGCGACCGGTATCTGAACCTTGTGGCAAAGGAGATCCATAAGCTGTCGGAGGAGATGACGGTGAGCCGTTTCGGGTCGGATGAGTTTGTGGCTTATCTGCCTTCGGTGGATTCCGAGGAGGACGCGGAGTCTACGGCGGCCAGATTTGTCGCGGCGATCCGGCATATCGCGGAAGCGGATCCTGCCTATGAGCTGCTTTCGGTTTCGCTTGGCATTACGCAGGTGGCGACGGAAAAGGACCGGGTCATGGTGCTCTATGAGAACGCCAGCAAGGCCCTGTTTATGTCCAAGCAGTACGGGGAGGGCAGCTATTTTTACTATCGCTTTGAGATGGATGAGGACGACGATGTGGCGGTGGCCAATTCCGCGGATTTAAGGCATCTGGTGGAATTCCTTGCGGATCCCGGGGCGAATACCGTAAAGAGTACGCCGGAAACGGATGCGTTATATGCTTCGGTCAACGAGTTAGTGAAGGAGAAGGAGGATGTGCATATCGTCCTGTTTACGCTTCGGATGACCGGCAGCGAAAACGCGGACCCCGAGGGCAGGAGCGTTCCGATGGAGCTTTTGGAGCGGGCTATTGAGAAGTCGATCAGAGAGCCGGATGTTATGATGAAGTACAGCAATGTACAGCGGGTCCTTCTTTTGGTAGGGCTTGAGGAGGACATGATCCGTCCGGTCATCAACAAGATTATGGTACATTTTTACCGTTCCAATACCTTAAAGGGGATCGAGGTCCACTACGATGTGGCGGATCTGGGAAATTATCTGTCATAAAGGACAGATCATATAACACATTATCGAGATAGCAGGGGGATACGGCGGAGGGTTCGTCGTATCTCTTTTCATTATGCACAGGCCAGCGTATGGAAGTTTTCCAGCTGAAGCCGGACGCGGGCCGCGCGAGTTGTCGCGAGTAGGAGGGAAAAGCGTCCTCCTATTCGATTCGAGGAGAAAAATTGCGAAAAAAGCGTATTCTTACAATCATTTGCGCCGTTCTTATTTTTCTGACTGCCGCCGATCTGATCGCCGGAAATCTCCTGGTTTCGTTTGCCCTAAAGCGGCCGAAGAAATCGAGAGAGGAGATCATGCCGGACCCGGTGACGGAGCAGGAGACCCAGGACATTGTATCCGAAAATAAAAAGAAGATCGGAAGGCAGGCGGATGAATGGGTTAAAGAGCACGGGAAGACGGAGGTTTCGATTACCTCGGAGGACGGCCTTCTGCTTTCGGGAGATCTTCTGATCTCGGATGAGGCTTCGCACCGGTGGGTAATCGCGGTCCACGGCTATGGCTATACGGGCAGCAGGCAGGCGATGGTGCCTTATGTCCTTCCCTACCTCGAAAGAGGGTATAACGCTCTGACACCGGATATGCGCGCCCATGGAAAAAGCGAGGGCAAATATATTGGTATGGGGTGGTTAGACCGTAAGGATATCGTGCGATGGATCGGACTTCTTGTCGAAAGGGATCCAGAGGCTGTGATCGTTCTTCACGGGGTCTCTATGGGCGGCGCTGCGGTTATGATGACGGCGGGAGAGGAGCTTCCTGAAAACGTAAAGGCTGTGATCGACGACTGCGGCTATTCCTCGGTCTGGCAGATCTTTTCGGATGAGGCGAAGTATCTCTTTCATATTCCGGAGTTTCCGCTGTTATATACCGCATCCTTCTTTTCAAGGCTTCGGGCGGGGTATGGTTTTAAGGAGGCCTCGGCCCTTGAACAGATCCAAAAGACGAAGCAGCCGGTTTTGTTTATCCACGGCTCAGAGGACAACTTTGTTCATACGGAGGCGGTTTATGAGCTGTATGAAGCCTGCCCGTCAGGGAAGGAGCTTTATGTCTCCGAGGGAGCGGGCCATGGCGACGCCTATTATATGGTGCCTGAGGAGTACGTAAAAACGGTGTTTGATTTTATTGCCCTTGAAACTGCGGACGATAACGGGTAAAATAGAAGTGGTGTGTTGTTTTGCAGAAAAATACGGTTATCTATGTGTCCGGTGAGGTGGATTCAGCCAATGTGGAGGAATTTGAACAGGGGCTGATTACCGAAACGGAGGGCGAGAAGAAGGTAGTGATCGACCTGACGGATTTTGAGTATATCTCATCCACCGGGCTTCGCGTGCTGTTGATGCTTCAGAAGAAATACGGGCAGGGGGACGCCCTTTCCATTCGAAACGTAAATGACGAGGTCATGGATATCTTTAACGTGACCGGGTTTTCCAAGCTGCTGCATATTGATTGATTCTTTGTTTGAAATGAGGAGTATATGGCGGGACTGTTCGATAAATTAACCAATCTCAAGGAAGAAGACCAGCTGACGGGGACGCTGACCCGTAATGCCGGGATGGAAAGGATCCAGAAGTATATCGCGAAGCATCCGGATACGGTCTGCGTGTTTCTGTTTGTGGACGGTGACCGTTTCAAGCAGCTGATCGACTTAAACGGCCATCAGGTACGGGATCTTTTGTATATCCAGACGGCAAAGGTTTTAAAGGATCAATTTCAGGATAAGGGCATTATTTTCCGCTTCGACGAGGATGAGTTCGCCGTTTTCTATACGGACACGACGATCAATGAGGTCAGCGGAAAGCTCAAGGAGTTAATGATCTCTCCGGACAGACAGGTGGAGCTTTCCCAGGAAAAGATTCCCTTTACCCTTTCAATCGGCGCGGTCATGTATCCGGCTATGGGACAGGATTTCGATCTTCTGATGGAGCTTTCGGTAGACGCGCTTTACCGGGCGAAGTATGAGGGGAGAAACTGCTACCGTTTTAATACCGAGGGACGGGTGACCAGAAGCAGAGACGGCTATCATTTTGATGTGGATTCCTTTTCTCAGGGAATGCCCGGAGGCTTCTTTGTATACAAAGCCGAGGGGAATGAGGATATCCTGTATGCCAGTGAGTCTGTAGCCCGGATCTTTGACTGTGAAACGGTCAGTGAATTCCGGGATTTTGTAGGGAATTCTTTCCGGGGGATCGTTTTTCCGGAGGATTACGAAAAGATCAAAAAGGTAATAGACAAGCAGCAGTTTGAAATGCCGCAGAATGTTAAGAAGATCGATTTCGTCCGCTACCGGATCAAGACGAAGAACGGTACGATCAAGGAGGTGGACGACTTCGGAAGGCTGGCCTACAATGAGAGCTACGGGCTGGTCTACTATGTGTTTATTGTTGATGTGCATTATCTGAACGCGGTTTCGATCCGATAAAGGGAAATCATTTTGTACGGGATATTTACCGAAAAAAAAGCACAGAAAGTATTCGGCGCTCTGTTGATGATCTTATTGATCCTGACAGAGCTTTCCGGCATCTTTCAAAATGCTTCCAGTCCGGTGGGGAGAACCGAGGCGGAGAGAGCTCCTCTCGCGGGCTTTTTGATCCCTGCTGAGGGTCTGACCATAGAGGAGGGCTGTACGCCGGAGCTTTTGGGCAGCGGGGTAGAGGTGGAAGCGATCAGTGTCCGTACGGCTCCCGTTAATTCTACAGGAAGCGGGCGGCTTTTACTGCGCCTGTTTTTTCTATTGCTGTGGGCGGCATTTCTGTACTTTGCCTGCCTGCAAAAAACGATCAACCGGTCTCTTGCGTTTTGCGGGGACTCCTGTCTTTGTCTCGTTTTGAGATATATTCACAATAACGACGGAAAAAAATAAGAGCACCTCACTTTACTGAGTTTTAACCTGGCATCTGCCTGTAGTCGCGTTTCCCCTGGAGGAAGGAAAACCGGGCAGAGGGTTCAGGCTTTCTTTGCGTACAATAACAGTTTGTGAGGTGATAATAATGAGTGATTTCGTTTCAAATTTCATGGTAGTGGTGTTTGGTGTGATCGCGCTCGGCGCGGCGGTTTTCGGCTGGTGGTACGAGAACGGTCCTCAGAAAAGCGACGGGGAAGAGAAGGATAACAGTAAAAAGAAGAAATGAGGGGTCTATGAGAAAAACAAATGTAATCTGTACCATAGGCCCGTCCTGTGAGAACGAGTATACTTTGAGAAAGATGGCGACTGCGGGGATGAACTGCGTCCGGATCAATCTTTTAAACGGAGACAGAAAGTCCCAGCAGCGCTCGGTCAATCTGATCAAAAGCGTCAGGAGCAGCTTACGGCTTCCCCTCGGGATTATGTTGGATATCAGGGGACCGGAGTGCCGGATCGGAACCTTTCAGAAAAAGAAGCTGGCGATCCGGACGGGGGACACCGTAGTCCTTACAACGAGTCAGCCGGTCGTTTCGGAAAAAACTGTCTTTGTCAGCGATAAAAATCTGCCGCTTGAGGTCGCAAAGGGGGATGTTCTGTTTCTTGGTAACAGCGGCTGTACCCTCCGGGTCTGTGAGCCGAGGAAGCGGGAGATTGTCTGCCAGGCGGCAACGGCAGGGACGCTGACGGAGAACAAGTCAGTTTATCTGCCGGGGAGGTGTTTCAACCGCCCGTTTCTTAGCGACCGGGACAGGGAGGATATCGTCTGGGGAGTAAGGAATCGGGTCGATATGATTGCGGTCCCCTCCGTTTCGAAACGGGAGGAGATCGAGGAGCTCAGAGAATTTCTTGATCGAAGCGGCGGAAAGGAGATCCGTCTGATCGCAAAGCTCAGAAACCGTTCGGGGATTGAGAATGTGGAGGAGATCTGCAAGGTGGCGGACGGGATCATGGTATCAAGAGCTGAGCTTGGAACGGAGCTTCGAAACGTTGAGGTGGCACCGGTACAGAAAGAGCTGACAAAACGGGTCAGTGGGCTTGGAAAGTATGTGGTCACTTCAACGGAGCTTTTAGAGTCGATGATCCAGAATGATTCTCCGACCCTGCTTGAGCTTTCGGATATCGTAAATGCCGTCTATGACGGGTCAACAGCAGTCCTTCTCTCCGCGGAAACAGCCATCGGAAAATATCCGGTGGAGGCGGTAAGGACATTGGCGGAAGCCGCCGCGTTTGCGGAGGAGAGCATATATTCCGCAGCCCGCCTGAAAGGCGGATTCGGGGTATAAGGAATATAAGGAATAAAAAAACGGGCGGCTCAGGCAGCCGCCCTATCATAACAGTTTTCCGGGACAATGTTTAACTGGAGACGCAAATGATTTTGTTACAGCCCGGAAAGCTGTTATTTCGTATGAAGGATCACCGTACGTGATTCGGAATAAATATAATGATCTGTGGGATATAGATAATGGAGGCAGCCAGCATCGAAAAGGAGATCGGCTTCCGGATCGTATCCCTGACGTCGATTTCCCTAACATCATACAGGGTATTTTTTCAATTTACTTGCAGTTTCGTATGCAGTACGATTTTACAGCTTTTTGCGGATCAGGCTTACTGTTATAAAATGGCAGCAGGTTGGGCGGCGGGGTTTTAAGAGCCGCCTGAATGGCAGAAGGGAGCATTACCTATGAAGGGTCTGTTTGATGAATACTGCCTAAGCAGGCAGAAGAAGGTCCTTATATACGATAATCATCACGTGGTGGGGCTTGGAGGCTTTGCTCACGCAAGCTACAGCGATTCGCCGGAAAATGAGGACGGCGGCATGCATATTCACCCGGGGTTTATTGAGCTGCACGTCATTCTAGGCGGTAAATGCCATACAAGGATCGAAGAGGACGGAGACCTTGCGGATTATATCTGTTCGGGCTCTGAGGCTATCATTACCTACCCCTTCGAGCTGCACCGGACCGGAAGTCTTTCGAAGGAGCCCTGTGAATTCTACGCGCTTCAGATTGATATTTCGGATCCGGGGAATATTCTCGGCCTTTCCTTTTCCTACAGCTATCACCTCTATAATCAGCTGATGGGGATGAAGGAGCGGCATTTCGCGGTTTCGTCGGGACAGATCGAGCTTCTGGCCGAGAGCTTTGAATGGATCTCAAAGCTGTGGGAGGATGCGGTGATGGTCGGAGTCCAGTATCTGACCTGTTTTCTGTTCTCCTTACAGAGCAGACAGCCCGTATCGAAGAGGCAGCAGCGGGAGATCGATACCGGAATCCAGAAGTCCATCGAGTATATCAGGGAGCATATCCATGAGACTATACGGTTAGAGGAATTAGCGGGAGTCAGCGGCTATTCTCTTTCGCGGTTCAAATATAAATTCAAGCATGAGATCGGGATCACTCCCGCGGAATATATTACGCTGCAAAAGATCGAGCTTGCAAAGACAAGGCTTACACAGACCGATGTCAGTATAACGGAGTTAGCCTATTCTCTCGGCTTTTCCACCAGCAATTATTTCAGCTCTGTTTTCAAAAAAATAATCTCCTGCACCCCGAGGGAATACAGGAGATTATACGGAAAGAAATCCGGATGACATTGCCCTGAAGACGTTTCGGTCTAATCGTAGAGCGAAGCCCCGGTACGGACCTTGTTGATGACCTTTTTGATAAAGACTACCGGCAGTCCGATCAGGATCGAGAGCGAGGAAGAGACTCCCAGAACGACCTCGATCGCGAAAAATACATAGAGCAGTATCGTATTCATACACCTTATCCTCCGATTCTATAAAACAGGAGTCCAAACGGCTTACCGGCAATTCTCCTGTTTATTCTCCGGCGCATTCTAAACGACTTTTTCCGGCAAGTCAAAACTTACGAAATCGTACTTTATACGATATTGAACGCAATACGGGGAGTGAAATGCTAGAATCTCTGTGGACTGCAAAGCGGGGATATTGATCCGAGGCTTTGTGGAGCTCCGACAGATCAAACAGATCAATAGAAAAGAAATAGCCGCTCAGGGAAATTTGGCAGATATTGTAAACGAATTAAATATATTTGGTTCCCACATATGAAAGGAGAGCGTATGCCGCAGATCTTTGTTAAGCTGGATAAAATCAAGCCGGTCTATGATGCCGTGTATCACGTTACAGCGGTTCTTTGCAAGCTGCTTTTGGTGGCGGATATCCTGATCACGTCGTTTCAGGTGGCAGGCCGCTATATCCCCTTTATTCCCGATCCGTCCTGGACGGAGCAGGTTGTTCTGACGTTAATGGCTTATATGGCTGTGCTTTCCGCGGCTCTTGCCATCCGAAGGGGCGCGCATATCCGGATGACAGCCTTTGACCGCTATCTGCCGGCCTCGCTTATAAAGTTTTTGGATATATTGTCGGATGTTGCCATTATGGTGCTTGCGGTCATTATGATCGTCGTTGGCTGGGACTACGCAAGGAGCATCGGCGCCAAGGGGAATTATGAGAGCATGCCCTGGCTTTCGCGCTTCTGGATGTATTTTCCGGTAGCTCTCGCAGGGGTCGCGATGCTTGTTTTTGAGATCGAGGCGCTTTATTCCCATGTACGTTCCTTTTTTATAAAGGAGGAAGGGGATTCTGCTGATACGGAAGGAGGAGCAGAGCAATGAGTATAAATACAACAGCGATCGCAGTACTGCTGATCAGTTTCTTTATTATGATCTTTCTGCGGTTTCCCATCGCCTACGCGGTGGCGATTTCCTCTGTGTTCTGTCTGCTTGTAGAGGGAAATTCTCTTTCCACCCTCTGCCAGTTTATGGTAAAGGGGATCAGTTCGTTTTCTCTGATGGCGGTTCCGTTCTTTATCACGATGGGCGTTCTGATGGGAACGGGAGGTATTTCCGAAAAGCTGATCGCTCTGGCGGATGCCTGCGTCGGCTGGATGACGGGGGGAATGGCTATGGTCAATATCGTCGCCTCCTATTTCTTCGGAGGGATCTCCGGCTCCGCCTCCGCTGATACAGCTTCCCTCGGTTCGATCCTGATCCCGATGATGGCGGAGCAGGGCTACGACAGGGATTTTTCCACAGCGGTCACGATCACGTCCTCCTGTGAGGGCTTGCTGGTCCCGCCGTCCCATAATATGGTTATTTACGCGATGAGCGCCGGGGGTGTTTCGGTAGGAGCGCTTTTTCTGGCGGGCTATATTCCCGGGGCGCTGCTTGCGGTTTCACTGATGATCGGCTCCTATATCATTTCCAAGAAACGGAATTATCCCAAAGGAGATAAGTTTTCTGGGAAGATGCTCTTAAAACAGCTGTCTATCTCCTTCTGGGCGCTGGCGGCGGTGCTGATTGTCGTGATCGGAGTAGTCGGCGGTGTGTTTACGGCGACGGAATCGGCGGCTATTGCGGTCATCTACAGCCTGATCGTCTCGGTGTTTATCTATAAGGGCTTAGACTGGAAGGGTGTGTGGCATGCGCTTGACGAATGTGTGAATACGCTGTCGATCGTATTGATCCTGATCTCTACATCTGCGGTCTTCGGAAACTGCCTGACAAGGCTCCATGTCCCCGATATCGCGGCAAAGGCAATCACGGGGGTCAGCAGCAATCCGTATGTCATCGCGATGCTGATCAATCTGATTCTGCTGGTTCTCGGCTGTATTATGGATATGGCCCCGATCATTCTGATCGCGACACCGATCCTTTTACCGATCGCGACCTCCATCGGGATCGACCCGGTGCAGTTTGGTATCATTATGGTTTTAAACTGCGGGATCGGTCTGCTGACACCTCCGGTCGGAGCAGTGCTGTTCATCGGCTCCGCGGTAGCCAAGCTCCCTATGGAGAAGGTCGTCAAGGCGACGCTGCCGTTTTATCTGTGTATGATCATTACTCTGATATTGATTACCTTTATTCCGGGAATCAGTATGTTTCTGCCAAATCTGATGAAATAAAAGGGGGTGATGGTATGCCGATCTCAGGAATCATTTTCATCGTTGTCGTTCTTGGCGCACCGGTTGTGATGGCGTACACGATGAAGGATAAATAACGTATTGCTGCGTTTATACAAAACATCGACAAAGTCCAGGGCGTTTGCTCTGGGCTTTATTATGCGCAGGCCCGCGTATGGAAGTTTTCGGCTGAAGCCGGACGCGGGTGCGCAACCCATGATTGCGCAGCAATCATCGGGCCGCGCGGCGAGTAGGGTTCGACTTCGTCTCCCCTGCTCGATTCGCAGAGCGGCATCACCCCTGCTCGATTTGCCAAATACGGTTTTTTATAGTATAAAGAGTAAAAGAATGATTCGACGGAGTATACCCAGTATGAAGAATTTAAAAATCCATAATATGGAGAAACAGAAAAGACCGATCATAGGAGTAATGCCTCTTTTTGATGATGAGAGGGACAGCTTATGGATGCTTCCGGGATATTTTGACGGGATCACTGAGGCGGGGGGATTGCCGATCATGCTTCCGCTTACGGCTGATAAAAAGATCCTGGGGCAGTGTATGGAAATGTGCAGCGGCGTTTTGCTTACCGGAGGTCACGATGTATCTCCTGCATTGTATGGGGAAGATCGCCTGGATGATACCGTAGGCTGCTGTGAAAGAAGAGATGAGATGGAGAAGGAGGTCCTGAAAATCGCATTGGAAAAGGACAAGGCGGTGCTTGGGATCTGCCGCGGGATCCAGTTTATCAATGCGGCATTAGGAGGAACCCTGTATCAGGATCTTCCCAAACAGCATCCGTCCGATGTAGACCATCATCAGTCCCCACCCTACGATATACCGGTGCACGACGTAAATATAATTCAGAAAACGCCGCTTTCAGAGCTGCTTGAAACAGATATTCTATCGGTAAACAGCTATCATCATCAGGGAATTAAGGAGCTTGCCCCAGGACTTGAGCCAATGGCCGCCTCAACCGATGGGCTGATCGAGGCTGTTTTCAGACCGACAAGTCGTTTTTTGTGGGCAGTGCAGTGGCATCCTGAATTTTCACATCAAAATGATCCTGCAAGCAGAGCGATCTTGCATCGTTTTGTTGTGGCTTCCGAAAGCAGTGTATTAATCTATACTGGTTAACGATTTTCGTTGCCGATCAACCGGACTCGCAAACGCAATTCCAGTACGTTTACTTTATCAAAAACGGCAATTAATTGCGTTCGCGAGTATAAATGGAGGTTTCAGTGTCTATCAGACTCCCGTTTTATATAAGAATATTCCTGGGCTTTTTCTTTCAGTTCTTTCCGCCTTCGGTCATCCTGCTCACACCTTACGAAGAGACCGATTTTAAGCTTTCGCTGAGAAAAGCGGTCGTCACTTTGCATATATTCTGCTTTCTTGTTTCGGCTATGGCGCCGGTTGTCAATCTCTTTGCGGTCGGTCGGGGCGTAGATCTGCTGATGAACCTTTATATGACCCTATGTATCAGTCTTTACTTCATGTTTTTCTGTTTTATCGTAAAGGGGAGCTTTATCAAAAAGGCGTTTATGCTGTTCTCGGGGATTCTGTTTGCTGCTATGCAGTATATCATTGTCAATATCGTTACCGATCATACGACAGGATTGTACAACGAGGGTGCGGGCATGTACACTTCCGGGGCCGCCATGTTTTATGCTGTTACGACGGTTTTATTCCTGTCGCCTGCGATATGGTTTATGAAAACGATCATGAAGCCGTATCTGCATTATGTGGATAACAGAAGGGTCCGCGGCGAAATGGCGCTTATGCTGACAGTAAGCCTTGCCTATTATATCCTGACAGGATCCTTTCAAATCGTAGAGAGCGCGAATGTAAGTCGTACCTTTTATCCGGTTCTGTTTACGACACTTCTTTTAATCGCGCTTTACGTCATGGTCATCAAGCTGTCTCTGTCCAGGACGTTAGAAGAGGAAAGCCGAAGAAACTATGAGATCTTGAAGGAAAATGCCAGAAGCATGAATAAGGAGATTGAGCGTTCCAGAGAGAGCGCACACGATCTCAGACATATTATGCGCCAAATCTATACACTTTCTGATCATAACGAACAAATGAAATCCTATATGGATAAGATCTTTGAACTGACGGCGCATACGGAGAAAATTTTCTGTGATAACGAATGTATCAATTCCTTAATGCAGTATTATTACGGGGTGGCAGTAAAAAACGGGATACGCTATGAAGCTGCTGTTTCCTGCGGCAGATTGGACATAGAGGATTCGGATATCACCATCCTGATTGGAAACGCAATGGAGAACGCTGTCACGGCAGCTCTTGAATATAAGGCCAAAACAGACAAGGAACCGGTAATTTCCGTAGCAGCGCGGGTGGTTTCCGGTAATCTGACCGTTATGATAACAAATTCCTGCGGTGATATCTCGTTTACGGATGACTTTCAAGCGGACAGAAAATTCCAGCCCGCTGCAGCCTTTCAGAGTATTCACAATGGCGGTGGAAGGGGACTTCTGAAAATGGAGTTCACTGCTGCAAAGTATGATGGGAAGGTGGATTTCTCCTGTGATATGGATGCCGAGCAGTTTATTACAAGGATTTTTCTGCCGCAATAGGAGCTTTTTTTACCATGAGAATTGCATTATGTGATGATGACAGGACAGAGCTTTCTGTGCTGGTTCAAATGATAGAAGGTATCAGAGAAAACGATGCCCTTTTCTGCTATTCGGAAGGGGAAAAGCTTCTTAAGGATATGCGTGCCGGGCAAAGCTTTGATCTGTGCTTCTTAGATGTTTTAATGCCGGGGATCAATGGGATACAACTTGCAAATGAAATCAGGTCGCTTCAGGAGGAGATTTTTTTTGTCTTTATTACTTCCAGTACAGAATATGCCCTGGAGGCGTTTGGGGTTGGAGCCTGTCATTATCTGATTAAGCCGGTTGATGAAAAGCAGCTTTCAGAAGCTTTTTCGCGGGTACAGAGCAGAGGCGCGGGCAGACAAGGCATTTATATTGTTGCGAAGGGAAACAGACGGTTTTTGTTCTTTGATGAGATTGCGTTTTGTGAGAGCAACGGACGTGTCATGGATATTACCCTTAAGGATGGGGCAAAAGTATCCTGGTATTGTTCCTGTGAGGAAATGAAGGGACAGCTCCCGGATACCTTTCTCCCCATAACGAGAGGCATTCTGGTAAGTGCCGACTATATTGAAAAGATGTATTCAAAAACCTGTATTCTGAAGAATGGAAGAGAACTGCTTCTAAGCCGTGCCCGGGCAAAGGAGATTAAGGACGCTTACATGGAGTATTGCTTTTCTCATCTCTATACACCTCACGCAGTGGACTGATCTGTACCATTCATTACATTTCCTCATACCACTCATTACATTTCACATTTTTCTTTTTCAATTTCCTTTAAAATAATATCATGATATCATGGTCAAAAGTCTGAACCCACCGGATATCGGGTTTTGACCTTGATATCATGGGATTGGATTGACTGTACAACAAAAAACGAGGAGGAAGTTTCATGAAAAAAAGAATTTTGGGATTTATCCTTGCGCTGTGCCTGATGGCGGAAGCTCTGTCAGGCTGTGCCGATTATGCGCAGGCGGCACTGCAGTATGCGGAGGAAGTGGGGAAAGCCGTAGAAGCCCTGGAAGCCGTAGAGCCCGTGGAAGAGAATACGCTGCCTATGGATCCTTCGGTTTTAAAGCCGTGGATCAATTCTACCGTCTATGGGATGGTAACGGAGGATAACAAGCCCGATATCAAGGACGATCTTTACCTATACGTAAACCATGACTGGGCGGAGAATGTTGCGTTCCGTCCGGGATATTCGAGTGAAATGCGGCTCTTTGACGCAATGGATATCGTAAAGGAGCGCTGTATGGAGTTTCTTTCCGATCAGGAGCTGCTAGACTCCGAGGATCCGCAGGTCGTACATGACGCTTCCCTGATCCAGGGAATCTATGAGCTGTTCCTTGACTGGGATTCGCGGAATGAGGTTGGTGTAACGCCCTTTGAACCGATGGTTGCAAAACTTCTCTCGGTCGGAACCCTTGAGGAACTTACAGAGTATCTGTTATCCGAGGACAATTATTACTGGGGTACCTTTCCTGCTTCCGTATACCTGGGAACGAACGCGGAGGATTCCTCTCTTTACGATATCGAGATCGGCGCCACCGCTCTCTTAACCTACGGGGACGCGGCGGAATATGTAGAGGAGACGCCGAACGGCAAGCGCAGAAAGGAATATATGGACGCGCTCTTTACCTATATGGCGGGGCGTTTCGGGATCGGAGAGAAAGAGGCGGAAGAATACTTAGAGGATGCCTTTTCCTTTGAGAAGCAGATCGCCGCATCCGAGAAAACAGTCCTGGAAAGCTACGCGCCTACAGCGCTTCAGGAGTCCATCAATCCGGTCACGATGGAGGATATCAGGAAGCTTTCTCCGGACTTCCCTCTTGCGGCCTATATGGAGCGCTACGGATACGCGGAATCGAAGCTGATCAATTTAAACGAGCCTGACTGGCTCCCCGCGTTAAATGATCTGTATACCGAGGAACATCTTGAGGAGCTCAAGGCATATATCTTAAAGGGAACCCTGACAGGGATCGTCTCGTATATTGATGAAGAGGCCTATCGGAAGGGGGATGAGCTTTCCAACAAGGCAAGCGGGATCGAGGAGAGCGAACCGGATGAGGATGTAGCGTATAGTCTGGCGATGTCTATCTTTCCGGATAGCTTCTCAAGACTCTATATCGATGAGTATCTTTCCGCGGAAATGAAAGAAGAGATCACGGAGCTCTGCGAAGACGCGGTAGACACCTATCGGGAGATGCTTTCGGAAACAGAATGGCTCTCCGAAGAAACGAGAAAGGAAGCGGTCAATAAGCTGGATCACCTTACAATCCATGCGGTCTATCCGGAGAAGTGGGAAGACGATTCCATGTATGAGATTACAGGAAAGGCGGACGGCGGGACGTATCTGAAGGCAATCGAGGATATTGCGAGAAGCGGGTTAGAACAGATGCGTTCCAAGATAAACGGAACGGTCGATAAGGAGATCTGGGGGATCAATATCTTAGATACAAACGCCTACTACAACCCGACAGACAACTCCGTCAATATCATTCCGGGCTTTTTCTGCGACGTGACCTATCGGAACGATATGAGCATAGAAGAAAAATACGGGGCGCTCGGGAGCGTGATCGGACATGAGATAAGTCATGCCTTTGATACAAACGGAGCGCAGTATGATGAGGACGGAAATGTTGCAAACTGGTGGACCGAGGAAGACTATGACGCCTTTATGGAACGGGCACAAAAGCTTGTCAACTACTATGATCAGGTCGTGGCCTTTGATGACGGAACGCCCTACAGCGGTCAGATGGTACAGACCGAGGCTATCGCGGATATGGCCGGGTTGAAATGCATGTTAAGGATGGCAGAAAAGATCGAGGGCTTTGACTATGATACGTTCTTCCAGGCAAACGCCCGCCTCTGGTCGAGGGTCGATACCCTGGAGACCGCGGAGGCTCTGGTTATGAGCGATTCCCATCCGTTACATTACCTGCGCGCGAATGTCACGGCCCAGCAGTTTGAC
>JAFSXN010000024.1 GCA_017444015.1 Lachnospiraceae bacterium
AAAGGAAAAAGCTATGAACATAATGCACCGTATTGATAAATTTCTGTTTTCACACGGCGGGCTTACGGTTGAATTCTTGAAGTGGCTTAATGAGGATCTCCTGGATGCCGATATAGATGAAGTGATAACGGCAGTAAATGACGCTTCGTACGATTATCTTTGGAATGACGACTCTCCTCTGTGGCTCAGACCGCAGAATAAGGACAGAGAGACTTTCCGGGCGGATGTTTACAAACAGGTGGTTGGACATACGCCGGTAGAGAGGATATTTGAAAAGGATGGGATCATTTCAACGGATGTTTTCTCTACCTACCGTGACGGCACACAGATCGGAGAGTCAGCGATGATCGTTATTGATTCAGAGACCGGTGAGTATGAAAAGATAGAAGTTATGGGGAAGCTCGGGTATAAGATTGAAACGGTATCTTCAGAAGAAACCGGTGTGATCAAAGATGAAGAATGATCCGATTTCGGAAAATTTCTCAAAAACTTTTGGGACTTATCTTGATATGAGCTGAAGGAAATACGCGGACAACGGCTGTGTTCTTTATTAAATATCTGAGATCACTTGGGTTTGACGTGACGAATGACTTGTTTGCAAAAAAATCGTGGTATTTCAGGAATGCCCTTGTAAGAGCGAATTACAACGATTACACGAAGGATATCCGGGAGACTACTGAATTTCTGGAACTGTTTTTGAGAAATATCCTGCTTAATGAGAAAAATGAGCTGAAAAACCGATATCTGCATGTCAGGTGGAAAACAGTAAAACAGGACATTGAAGACGAAAAACAGGACATTGAGATGCTAAAACAGGATATTAAGATCCCGGATGAGCTGGGGAACAAGACAAAACAGCATATTAAGGATCTTTTTGCTGAATTTGGATATGAAAGATTCTTTGGCAGAACAGAGGTTATGGAAGTATTAAGCATCACTGCTTAGCCGGCATCGGCCCTGATAAAGAAGATGCTGGACATGAAGCTGATCTATCCTATGAAGGGCAAAGGTAAAGGGAAGTATTTGTTTACGAGGTGATATATCTATGGCATTTAAGATCGTTCGTAACGACATCACAAAAATGAATACAGAAGCCATTGTGAATACGGCGAATGATCACGCCACTGTTGGTATCGGCTGTGACAGCAGCATGGCTTTGGCGGCACTGGATAGCATTCTGGAGAGAGGTGAAGAATAATGGGAAGAAGAGAAGATAACGTAGAAGTTTTTGAATTTACAAAAGATATTCGAAAATCTGATTATTATGGAAAGGAATCATAAGGATACTTTTTCGGATTTGAAATAGTAGTGAAATTCAAATGGAAGAGAAAAGGTAGAGAAACATCGGCGTAGCCACTCTTACGTGACTACGCCGATGTTTCTCAGGGATAGACGATCCCCACGTGAACCGTTTCCGGTTCTCTTTTTTCATCCGATCCTTGAATCTACAGGATCTACTTGATCTCCAGATTATCCCAGATATCGTTTGGAATCAGCGCTACATACGTCATTCCGGTATTCAGGGTGATCATATCGCCGTTCATATCATAATATCTGGTAGGTGTCAGCTCATCCTCCTTCGACCAGGTGATCGGGATCGCTTTGCCGTTTGTAATATAGTAGCCGTCCCTGTTAAAGTCGATGGAATGGAACATCATGTAGCCGTTGGAATCAAACTGAACATATCTGGCGTTCTGCAGAAGAATGTTCTTAAAGGAAAGCTGCGCATTGTTATTTCCGGGATCGGTATGCTTCTGGCCGTATTCCGAGTAGTAGTACAATCCATCCTCAGCATTGTACTCCAGATAAGGCTTGTTGTGCTTAAACGGAAGCTGAATATTGGATGCGGTGATCGACTTCGGATCCGACGAAAGATCGATCGGGTTGCTCTCGGAGGTAAACTGATAGTGCGGTCCGGGATAGTAATCGTTGTAGGTCCTGCTGTAGCCCTTGCTGTTGAAATTCTTATCGAGATCACCGGTACAGATATATTCGGTAAACTCTCTGGCTTTCCCGTTATCTACACGGGAGAAGGTTCCGGAGAAGTTTTCCACATAATCCTTAGCGAGATAATCATCGATATAGAAAGGACCTCCATCGTGACAAATTACAGCATTCCATTCAGGAATGATCTGCAGGTTGGTCGGTCTTACGCTTCGGATGGAGCCAAGCTGGGTAATGCTCTCCCAATCCTTTACCAGAACCATCAGACGGGTTACGCCGTCGTTCGCAGTGGAATTCGTCATCTCATAGACGACATCCGCCCTTGATACTCCGAAATGGGGCAGAGCTGTTTTTTCATTGTCCACCATTGCGGCGATCGGCCTCTGATCCTTCAAAGCCTCATCGATCCACTCGTTCGTCAGCTCCGAACGATACATCCCTTCCCTGGTTTCTTCCTCAACTACGACCTCTTCAACAACTGTTTCCGCTTCCGGCTCGGTATTATCTTCCTCGGTAACCACCTGGATCACGGGATCCGCGAAAGCAGCTTCATTTTCGTTCTTCTCCTTATCCTTTTTATCCTTTCCGCAGCCGAAAAGCGCAAGCGAAGCGGAAAGAACGAGAAGAAACAGCAATGATTTTTTTCTCATTATTTTGTCCCTCCCTTAGACATTTCAAATTGGATTATAGCATAAAACAAAACAGAAGTCATTGTTTTAATGGAAATCTTCCTTTTTTTCGTATTTTCTTTCCGTATTTTCGATTTTGACCTTGAAGAGTCTTCATGATAAGATAGTAAAGCTATTTTATATGGAAGGGATTTTTAAAATGAACAAGCTCAAATCTTTGATCAAGAGCATCGATACCGCCTGGGAAAGCACGTTTTTCTACAGAAAGCTCGGCTTATCCGGCTTTGCCTTAAAGCTGATTGCATGTCTTACCATGGTGATCGATCATGCGGCGATCGTCTTAGTCAGACCGTATGCGGATATGAATGTCGGAAATATGCCCTTTGAACGGTTTGAGTTTCTGTATTTTACGCTCTATGATCTGATGCGGGCTGTTGGGAGAATCGCGTTTCCCATATTCTGCTTCCTTCTGGTAGAAGGCTTTCTGCATACGAAAAATTTCGGAAAATATGCTCTGAATCTTCTCGTGACCGGGATCATAGCGGAGCCGGTCTTCGATCTGGTCCTTTTTGATTCGTTCCCGGATTTTACGCATCAGAATACGCTGTTTACGTTACTGATCGGACTTTGCTGTATTCATTTGCTGGATTCCCTGATCAGACGAAGGTATTCTGTTCTTCAAAAGCTCGGAAAGCCGGGGATATTTGTGCTCTGCATCATAGCGATCGCCGGCAGTATGGCGATTTCCTATTATCTTTATACGGATTACGGCCATCGGAGCGCAGAGGGCTTTTTCTTGCAGGGAAGGGGCGTTTTAGCGATCGTTCTGCTGTATTTATTCCATGACTCTAAAATAGCGCAGAGTGTGATCGGAAATCTTCCGTTTGAATATGAGCCGGCGGCGTTTTTTTCTATCCTGCCCATGATGCTGTATAACAAGAAGCGGGGCTTTACCTCAAAACTGGTGAAATACGGATTCTACGCCTTTTACCCGCTGCATCTTATGCTGCTTTATATCATTGCCGTTCTTCTGGGGTGCCGTTAAGCTCGTCTCGAAGTCTTATCAAAGCGTCGGTTAGGCCGCCTGTATTGAAGGTCTGCTTCAGCCCGTTCTTCAGACTGTTCTTTCCCATATCGGTATTGATCTTTACCAGCTCTCTGAGAAAGCGCTCCATGATCATTTTCTTTTCGGCGCTCATATTTTCCGTGGCGGTTCGGATCCTTTTCAGAACTCCGGTGAAATCCTCACTGAGCTGGGACAGACTGTTCAGATCCGCCTGCTCAAGCGTTTCAAACAGGGTTTCGACAAAAACGCCTGTTTCCTCTTCGGTCATCCCTCCTAACCAAAGATTCAGGGATTCGTTCTGGATCTCGGTATGTCTGTGGATATTGCTCTGCTTCTTAAAACGGTGACCGCTTATCTTCCAGTTGTATGGATTGTGCTGAGCGATCCCGAGACTCCGGCAATCTACGACATCGTATTCCCCCTGTGTCTGCATCAGCATTCCTACGATAGAGGACTGGGGTACGGATTTTCGTATCTTTTTTTCGATCACAGACATTTCCTGCTGTGTAATGATCCCTGCTTTAAAGCCGGGTCCGTCGTGGGAATAGATCCGCCTGATACGGGGCTGATATTCTGAAAGACACTTCGCGCAGGAGTAGATGGCGAGATTTCCGCCCTTGCTGTGCCCGCCGATGTAGAGAGCTTCGCTGCTTTTGGAAGCAAAGTTATTTAAATAGGAAACCGAATACAGTTGAGCGGGTACGGGACTCTTATAAGCCATATTGAAATCCTCATGCCAACCTATAATGGAATCATCTGTTCCGCGAAAAGCCATATAGGCAAGGTCCTCAGAGAGTTTGAAAACCATTGCCGAGAACTGGATCTCCCGTTCCTTTTCGGTGATATTGACATAATCCCGGATCAAAAGCTCTGAAAACCGGGGACTTTTTGCGGCAAGAGAAAAAAGCTGCCTGTTATTTTTCTCATAAGGCTTATAAGCAAACAGAGTATCGAGCTTCGGACTCTTCTTCAGGTCCTTCAGGCAGATATCGGTATCATACGGGATCACTTTATCGAACTTCAGATAGGAAAGCTGAGACAAAACGAGAGAATCCACCTCGGTAAACGGAAGTTCCGAAAATGTCTTCTCCCCATATTTTTTCACATAGTCTATGATATTTTTCATTGATTTTTTTTATTTTATCAAGCCGGGTTTTCGATAGTAGCGGAAAAAGGCTTTTCCAAGGATCTTGTCGCGATGGACATAGGGATTCTGCCAGAAACGGGAGTCAGCGGAATTGTTCCGGTTATCGCCGAGCATAAAATAGGAATCCTCCGGAACGCTTACCGGCCCGTAGTCCCCAAGCGGCTCACCGTTGACATAGGGTTCGTCTAACGGGGCAGCGCTTCCGTTGATATAGACCTTTCCGTCCTGGATCAGAACGGTGTCGCCGGGAAGCCCGATCACACGTTTGATAAAAAGCTGGGTCTCGTCATCCGGAAAACGAAAGATTACGACATCGCCCCTTTCGGGAGCATTATTCAAATAAGCGAGACGGTTTCCGAAAATCCGATCCCCGGTCATGATCGTGGTTTCCATGGAAGCGGAGGGGATTACGGCGTTGACGACAATGAATACATTGAGGATCACTGCGAGGATCACGGCAATTTCTATGACCGTTACCCATTCCAATATTTCCTTTTTCAGTTCTTCCTTTGTCATCGTTTCACCTGAATCCGCGAGAATTGACACACTTTTTTTATTATAGTACAATCGATTTTGGAATACAAGCCGGGAGGGAAATAATGATCTTTAACTCAATTGCTTTTCTATTTTTCTTTCCGATCAGCGTAATTCTGTTCTTTCTGGTGCCGAAACGCTTTCGAAATGTCTGGCTCTTAGTTTGCAGCTATGTTTTTTATCTGAGCCAGGGGCAGAAGCCATATACCGTTTTGTTTTTGATCTTTTCGACGCTTCTGACGTGGATAACGTGCGGTTTTATATTTAAAAATAAGAAAAATAATAAACGAATAGCGTTATTTATTTGTCTTGTTTTGAATCTGCTGCCGTTTTTGGTTTTTAAGCTCGCAGGCGCTCCTCTTTTCAGGGAGCATACCCCGGATGCCGCGAATATTCTGGCTCCGATTGGGATTTCGTTCTATACGCTTCAAACAATAACTTATGTTATAGATTGCTATAAGGGAGAACTTGAGCCGGAAAAAAGCCTCTTAAACTATGCGCTTTATGTTTCGTTTTTTCCTTATGTTCTATCCGGACCGATCGAACGAGCAAAATCTTTTCTTCCCAGGCTTCGGGGAGTTGACGGAGAGGAGAAGGATCCTCACGCATTTGATCCGGTCCGGGTCAAGGAAGGACTCTTCTGTATGCTTTGGGGGTACTTTTTAAAGCTGGTCCTGTCCTCCCGGCTGAAAATACTGACTGACCTGGTCTATTCTGAGTATAGATCGCTTTCCGGGGCACTGATTCTGGTCGGAGTGATTGCTTATTCTATTGAGCTGTACTGTGACTTTGCAGGATATTCGGCGATCGCCTTCGGGGCTGCGAGAGTCCTTGGCTTTTCGATCAGTCCGAATTTCAGACAGCCGTATTTTTCGGCCTCGGTGTCCGAATTCTGGCGGCGGTGGCATATTTCCCTGTCCTCCTGGCTGAGAGATTATATCTATATTCCGTTGGGAGGAAATCGGAAAGGGCAGGCCTCTAAGTACCGGAATATCCTGCTCGTATTTTTGGTCAGCGGGTTCTGGCATGGAGCGGATCTGACCTTCTTGCTGTGGGGCCTGCTGCATGGGCTTTGCCAGATAGCAGAGGATGCGATGAAGCCTGCGATTGACCGGGTTGGTAAACGAATTCGAATTACGATAACATATGTTCTTGTTATGTTGTTCTGGATTCCTTTCCGAGCTGTTGATCTGTCTCAAACAGGGGAGATTTTTCAGGGATTGTTTCGTGATTTCTCGCTGAAATACTGGGTTGACGGTTCACTGACAAAATTAGGTCTTGGATCATATAATCTGTTATTTTCGATTGTTGCTATTGTTATTGTATTTCTTTTTGATTATTACTGTGATCGGAAGGGCTGTGAGCTGTACTCTGCCTTAGATCATACCAGAGGATGGCTGCGCTTTGGTTTTTATTATCTTCTTATTATAATGATACTTTTTTCTGCGAATTTATCGACGCAGGAGTTCCTGTATCAGAACTTTTAAGTTTGAGGAAAACGAAAACAACAACGGATCAATGCAAAGACCACTGGCAATGGAAAACAGACAACCGAAAATTGATACGATGAAAAGAGAGATGAATTATAACCGGGAAGATATAACGATGTTCTGCCTAAAATGTATACTGGCGCTGTTTCCGGTCTTTATACTGATTCTGTATACAGCCCTCTTTCCCTTCGGCTATATGGATGAAGAATATCCTGCCTGGCGTTATACGAAGGACAGCGGTGAGGGGAAAACAGGCGTTCCTGATCGGGGTTCGACCCTGATCTTGGGGGATTCGCGCGCGATGGCGGATATGGTTCCTCTGGCCATGGATGAGACGGTCTATAATCTGGCGGCGGGGGGAGCTACCAGCATTGAGATGTACTATGTGCTGCGGTCTCTGCTTAAGAGGGATATCGTACCGGAGAACGTTATTATTATGTTCGCGCCCTTTCATTATTCCTATATAGATAATTACTGGACCAGGAGTACCTATTTTCACCAGCTGAGCTTTCGGGAGGCTGTTTCGGTCTATCGGGAGGGAAAGAAGGAGGAGGCGGAGTTTTCGGACGACGGGGAGCATGGTTTGTCCGAACTGGTCAGTACGTATCTGAATTTTCCGGATACCTATATGCCGGCTCTGTTAAACAGCAGATTTACAGCCAGAATAAGTATCAATGAAGAGGCGTATGGCAGACTTCTTTCCGAGCGGGGGCATGGGCTGTTTGGGACAGAGGAGGGATCCTCGGACTTGAATTATGAGGCGAACTATACGGAGCTTAAAAAGGA
This sequence comes from Lachnospiraceae bacterium, assembly GCA_017444015.1. Classification (GTDB taxonomy): domain Bacteria; phylum Bacillota; class Clostridia; order Lachnospirales; family Lachnospiraceae; genus UBA2868. The sequence continues at coordinate 7,597 of JAFSXN010000024.1, forward strand.
TGGGGATGCGATACTGCTTTGTGCTTATCTGGAAAAGCTCCTGAAGCTCTGTGAGAAAAACGGGATCCGGACGGTTCTCGTACAGGCGCCGATGAATGAGGCTTCCTATGAAAAGCTTTCGGCTGACTATGTAGGTCAATTTTCTGAGCTGATTGACTCCTTTCGGGAGATTTATCCGGAAGCGGTTATGGATCCTGAGATCCCCTGCTTTCCGAATGCGCTGTTCGGGGATGCTTCACATCTGAACGAGGAAGGCGCCGGACGCTATACGGAAGTGTTTATGGAGAAATACGGGGATTATTTATTTTAAAGGGATTCCAAATTAAACGGATCTAATAAAAAAAAGAGGAAGAACAGTGGAACAGGAATTTCTGACAACAGACGGGATCATTTTTGATGTAGACGGGACACTCTGGGATTCGACTCCGGTGGTCGAAAAGGCATGGAATGCTGCGCTTAGTGATAAGGGGCATCCGGAGCTTTCTGTCACGGCAGACCGGTTGAAGGGTCTGTTTGGACTGCCGATGCTTGATATCATTGAGGATATCATCCCGAATTCAACACTTCGGGAAAGAGAGGAGTTTCTGCCGGTTTGCTCCCGGTACGAATTCCGCTATCTGGAAGAAGAGTCCGGGATCGTTTACCCGGGGCTTAGGGAGGCACTTTCCGCTCTGAAAGAGAAGGGGATCCCCCTGTATATCGTCAGCAACTGCCAGAGTGGTTATATAGAGCTGCTGTTTCGAAAAACCGGCATTTCGGAGTATTTCCTGGACCATATCTGTCCCGGGGATACGGGAAAGTTTAAAGCGGATAATATCCGGATTATTAAAGAACGGTATGGCTTAAAGGCTCCGGTCTATGTCGGCGATACGCAGATGGACGCGGATGCCTGTAAGGAGGCGGGGGTACCGATCGTCTACGCGGCGTATGGGTTCGGAAGCGTAAGGGAGCCGGACCTTGTGATCGAGGCCCCGAAGGATCTGATTGTAAAGGTAAGAAAATATGAATAGCAGGAAAACAAGGCTCCGGAAGCTCGGACTGATCTGGTCAATGGTTCTGCTGTCCCTTTTTACCGGCTGCAAAAACAACAGCAGAGATAAAATAGAGGCCGAAGGGGAGCAGGTGGAGAGCGCTGCCGGTCGGGTGGTTTCCGGGGTACAGGGAGTACTCTCGGAGGTTTCCGGGAGCGCCGCGAATAAGAAATTGACTTATCGGAGGCAGGGCATTGACTTCATGAGTAAAGGGGACTATGCCAGCGCCAGAAACGCCTTTGAACTGGCCCTTTCCTTTTCGAACGGACTGGTTAAAAAGGTAGATGTGGATATCTCCTACTATCTGGGGGTCTGTGAGGTGAAGCTCGGTGATTACGATGCCGCGGTCAAAACCTTTTCGGCGATCATAGGTCTCAACGAGAAAGCGGATGAAGCCTACTATATGAGGGGAAAGGTCGAGCTGATGAAGGGGGACAAGGCGGCAGCCCTTGCGGACTATGACAGGGCGGTGGGCCTGAAGCCCTCCAAATATGAACTGTATCAGAAGATTTTTGTTGATCTCTATGAGGCCGGCTATGAAGAGGAAGCCGGCGCCTATATCGGCCGCGCCGTCTCTGAAAATGAAAAAATGGGCGATTATCAGCGCGGAGTTTTTTCCTATTATATAGGGGACTATGACGAGGCCAGAAACTATCTGGAGAAGGCCAGAAATAATAAATCCGATGACGTAAAGCTGATCATTTATCTGGGACGGACCTACGAAGCGCTCGGGGATTCCGCTTATGCGGCATCCCTTTATCAGACATGGCTTCAGAGCAACGAGCCGGACGGGACGATCTATAATGAACTGGGCTTGATAAAGCTTGACCTTTCCGATGTATCGGGAGCGCTGTCTGCCTTTCAGGCGGGGATCGAGCTGAATGATCCAAACTGCCTGCAAAGTCTTCGGTTCAATGAGATCGTAGCCTATGAAAGACTGGGAGATTTCAGCCAGGCCAAAAGCAAGATGAGCGCTTATCTTGCGGATTATCCTACAGATCAGACGGCTGCCCGGGAGTATGAATTTCTGGGCTCCAGATAGGAAGCTGTAAGGAGTTCCAAACGGCAGAACGGTTCGGGAGATCCTATATGTATTAATTTCAATACAAACTCTAGTGTTATTATTATGAGTGACTGAAACAGTCAATTATTAAGGGACGTCGGAAAACTAAAATTTGAGAAGCTTTGACACCCCTTTGTCAACATAACACATGAATTTGTAAAACACAATATCTAGTGGAATGCTATTTTTGACGGTAACAGATATAGTGTTTTAGGGTTGACGAACAAAATCCCCTTTGCTATACTTTTTTATGTTCGGTTATGAAGGGTGCCGACTGGTTTGAAACGAAAAATTATTGTTAAAAAGGGGAAGAATGGGAAATGTTCAGTGTTGTTAAGAGGGATGGAGAGGTAGCGGATTTTAATCTTTCGAAGATCAATGACGCTATCATGAAGGCTTTTGTGGCCTGTGAAAAGCAGTATAATAATGATATCATCAATCTGCTGTCTTTGAGGGTGACGGCGGATTTCCAGGACAAGATCGACAAGGACCGGGTGACCGTCGAGGATGTTCAGGACAGTGTGGAAACGGTTCTGGAGCAGGCGGGCTATACCGATGTTGCCAAGGCTTATATCCTGTATCGGAAGCAGAGAGAAAAGATGCGCAACATGAAGTCCACGATCTTAGACTATAAGGATGTAGTCAACAGCTACGTCAAGGTCGAGGACTGGAGGGTTAAGGAAAATTCGACAGTGACTTATTCGGTCGGCGGACTGATCCTGAGTAATTCCGGTGCGGTGACCGCGAATTACTGGCTGTCGGAAATCTATGATGAGGAAATTGCTGAAGCGCACAGAAACGCCGATATACATATTCATGATCTCTCCATGCTGACGGGGTACTGCGCCGGTTGGAGTCTGAAGCAGCTGATCAAGGAAGGCCTCGGCGGGATCAGCGGAAAGATAACCTCCGCTCCGGCGTCGCATCTTTCCGTCCTCTGTAATCAAATGGTGAATTTCCTTGGTATTATGCAGAACGAATGGGCCGGCGCTCAGGCGTTTTCGTCCTTTGATACCTATCTCGCTCCCTTTGTAAAGACAGATAAGCTGAGCTATCGGGAGGTAAAGCGGTGTATCGAGTCGTTTATCTAAGGAGTTTATAAGCCGAGCCGGTGGGGAACACAGGCGCCGTTTTCCAATATTACGCTGGACTGGACCGTCCCGGAGGATCTGGCGGAGCTTCCTGCGATCGTCGGCGGAAAGGAAATGGATTTCTGCTATAAGGATTGCAAGAAGGAAATGGATATGATCAATAAGGCCTTTATCGAGACCATGATCGAAGGGGATGCCAACGGGAGAGGCTTCCAGTATCCGATTCCGACGTATTCGATCACGAAGGACTTCGACTGGTCGGATACTGAAAACAATCGACTGTTATTCGAAATGACCGCAAAGTACGGAACACCGTATTTCTCAAATTATATTAATTCCGATATGGAGCCGAGCGATGTGCGGAGTATGTGCTGCAGACTCCGTTTGGATCTCAGAGAGCTACGTAAAAAAACGGGTGGTTTCTTTGGATCCGGAGAGAGTACGGGTTCGGTTGGCGTAGTTACGATCAATATGCCGAGGATCGCCTATCTTTCTCAGGATAAGAATGATTTCTACAGAAGGCTGGACCGGATGATGGATATCGCGGCAAGGAGCCTGAAGATCAAACGGGGCGTTATCACGAAGCTGCTGGAGGAGGGGTTGTATCCCTATACAAAGAAGTACCTGGGAACCTTCGAGAATCATTTTTCGACGATCGGTCTGATCGGAATGAATGAGGTGGGTCTGAACGCCAACTGGCTGAGAACGGATCTGACGGATAAAAAAACTCAGGATTTTACGAAAGAGGTCCTGAACCATATGCGCAACCGTCTTTCGGATTATCAGGAGCAGTACGGTGATCTCTATAATCTGGAAGCGACGCCCGCGGAAAGCACGACCTATCGTCTGGCCAAACACGACAGAAAGCGCTGGCCGAATATCAGAACCGCGGGTAAAGCGGGAGATACGCCCTATTATACCAACAGTTCGCATCTTCCGGTAGAATATACCGCGGATATCTTCGACGCGCTGGATATTCAGGATGAGCTGCAGACGTTATATACCTCCGGTACGGTCTTCCATGCTTTCCTGGGAGAGAAGCTCGCGGATTGGAAGGCGGCGGCAAAGCTGGTACGAAAGATCGCTGAGAACTATAAGCTTCCTTATTATACTTTATCCCCGACCTATTCGGTCTGCAAGGAGCATGGCTACCTTACCGGAGAGCAGAAGGTATGTCCGCATTGCGGAACAAGGACGGAGGTATACAGCCGTATTACAGGATACTATCGTCCGGTGCAGAACTGGAATGACGGTAAAGCGCAGGAATATAAGAACCGTGTAGTTTACGATATAGAGAATTCTTATATGAAGCGGCCCGCCACGGCGATGGTGACGCTTTCCGGGCTCGGAAGAGACGATACGATCGACGTTAAGCCGGTAGAGAATATCAAGTATCTGTTTACGACCAAGAGTTGTCCGAATTGCAAGCTGGCGAAGGAATATCTGAAGAATGAGAAGATCGTTACGATCGATGCCGAAGAAAACGCGGAGCTGACGAAGCGCTACGGAGTGATGCAGGCTCCTACCCTGGTGGTGGTCGACGGGGATGACGTTACGAAGTACGCGAATGCTTCCAATATAAGGAAATACGCAGAGCAAAGAGCTATGATCATGGCATAGAGGCAAAGAAAAGGGGTTACGAACAAAGGGGGAAATGCGGGGTCTGCATTTCCTTCTTTTAGGATAAGAGAAAAATATCAGGAGACAGGAATGGAAAACAGGGAAATGATGATCGACAGATTGATCGAGGGAATAAAAGAAAAAAAGGCGCCGATCGTTGTCGGCTTGGATCCGAATCTGAAATTTGTCCCAGGACATCTGAAAAAGCAGGCCTTTGAGGAATACGGAGAGACGCTTGAGGGAGCGGCTGAAGCGATCTGGCAGTTTAACAAGGCGATCATTGACGCGGTTTATGCGCTGATACCCGCGGTCAAGCCTCAGATCGCCATGTATGAGCAGTTTGGGATCCCGGGTTTATCTGTTTTTCAGAGGACGACGGAATATTGCAGAAATAAAGGGCTGATCGTGATCGGTGATGTCAAGCGCGGCGATATCGGATCGACCTCGGAGAGCTACGCTATCGCCCATCTGGGAAAGGCAGCTGTGGGGAAAAACCTGCTTTCCGTCTTTGACGAGGATTTTTCTACCGTGAATCCCTATCTGGGCTCCGACGGAGTTCTTCCGTTTGTAAATGTCTGCAAAAAAGAGGGCAAGGGGATTTTCGTTCTGGTAAAGACCTCCAACAAGAGCAGCGGAGAATTTCAGGATCGGATGCTTACGGGAGATCATCCCCTGTATGAAATTGTAGCGGAAAAGGTAAACGAATGGGGGGAGGAGACCGTCGGGAAATACGGATACAGCTCTGTCGGGGCTGTGGTCGGAGCGACCTATCCTGAGGAAGGAAGGAAGCTCAGAGGCCTTCTGCCCAAATCCTATATTCTTGTACCGGGCTATGGAGCGCAGGGGGGGAAAGGAAAGGATCTGAAGCACTTCTTTACAGAGGACGGGCTCGGAGCGATCGTCAATTCCTCGCGCGGGATCATAGCGGCCTATCAGAGTGAAGGCTATGAAGCGTTTGGTGAGGAGAATTTTGCCGATGCCGCAAGGGAAGCGGTAATACGGATGCGGGAGGATATCAATGGAAGCATATAAAGAAGAATTTATCCGGTTTATGCTGGATTGTGATGTTCTGAAATTCGGAGATTTTACCTTAAAGAGCGGGAGAAGGTCCCCCTTTTTTATGAACGCGGGGGCGTATGTGACAGGAGAGCAGCTTTTAAGGCTGGGCGAATACTATGCGCAGGCGATCCACAATACCTTCGGAGACGATTTTGACGTATTGTTCGGACCGGCTTATAAGGGGATACCGCTTTCCGTGGCTGCCTCGATCGGATACTTCAGGCTTTTTAGAAAGAATATCCGCTACTGCTCAAACCGCAAGGAAGAGAAGGATCACGGGGATGCGGGGATCCTGCTTGGATCAAAGCTGTCGGATGGGGACCGGGTGGTCATCATTGAGGACGTGACGACTTCGGGGAAATCCATTGAAGAGACCTGGCCGATTTTAAAAGCGCAGGCGGATGTCCGGGTGGTCGGGCTGATGGTTTCTCTGAACCGGATGGAACGGGGAAAAACCGAAAGGAGCGCTCTGTCTGAGATCGAAGAAAACTATGGGATCAGGACCTCCTCGATCGTGACGATGAAGGAAGTGATCGCTTTTCTTTCGGAAGAGAAGGAGGACGGGGAGCCTCTGCTTACGGCAGAGCTTAAAGAAGCGATCGAGAACTATTACGCGGAATACGGAGCAAAGTGATGCCCGTAAATAAGCATAAACCGATCCGGAAAAAGAAAAGCTTTATGTTTACCTCGAGGCACTATTCTTTTATTGGGACGCTGGCGATTGTCCTTGCGGTCTGTTCCCTGGCCGGTCTGATCATCGCGATCCTTATCTCTTATTTTCATGGAGGAAAGACGGAGAGGCATTTCGGAGGTGTAGGGTTATTCGGGATCCTGGCAAATATAACAGGCGTTATAGCATGCTTTATCAGCCTTCGGGAAAGGGATATCTATGTCTGGGTTCCGAGAACAGCGCTGATTCTGAATCTTGTCGATATAGCCTTATGGATTTTACTGGTTATCTGGGGGATGTAAGAGAAATGGACAAAGAACGATATGAGTTATCCACAGAGAGGATCCGGGAGATCTGCGGGGAAAAACAGCTGGAAGAGCCTTATTATTCGTATTTTTCGGCCGTAGCGGATTTTCTTCTTTGTGTTACAAGTGTCTATGAGGGCCTGGAGAATTTTGAGTTATGTAAACCAAACTCTTTGGATCTGAAAGCTGTCAATTCGGAGCTTTTCAGGGATATCATTGGGGAGAATTATGAGAAGAGCTATGCCAACCCTGAATTTACCCTGAAAATTGCGATAGATAACGGATGTAATCAAAAGCTTTGGCAGATGCTCTGCTTTCTTTATACGGAGCTTAGAGGCCTGATCCCGTATGCCTTTGAGGGAGATCTGGAAACGCTTGTCCGGTATCTGGAGCTTTTTATTGAGGTCTACTGCAGCTTCTGTTATAGTCTTACAAGCGGTGAAGCGGTACTTGAAAAGGAAGTATTCGAAGCAATCTACTGGTTTGAACGGGATAATCTGGATTATTTTCTGAAGAAACGGCTGGTGGACAAGCTGGATCCAGGGCGTGACTTTGCGCTCCGGCTGATCATGGAAGCGGATCTGTCGAATCCGGATTATCTCTACCGGTTTGGGGAATATATCACAGAAAATGAACGGAGGACAGCGGAATTCTTAAATACGTTGCCTGAAAAAGAGATCAAAGCCATGGCAGCGACCTATACCGAGGGCTACCGTATCGGGTTTCTCAAGGCGGGGAAACCGTTAAATAAGAAAAAAACCGTTAATATCCGCTACAATCTCGGTTTTGAACGGCTGGTAAGAGAGGCGGTGAAGCAGTTTGAAGCTATGGGACTGGCGCCTGTGATCTATCGGGCTGCTTCCCTGAGCTCTGATATCGGAACGGAGCGGGGAGGGAGGCTCGGATATTTCGGCGCGATACCGAACCGTCAGTGTGATTATGATCACAGGGAGGATATCGCTCTCTACTGGGACAGAGAATATCAGAGACGCAGGCTGGATCTGCAAAAAAGGGTCTATGAGGAAAACAAAGAGTTAGCGAATACGCACGCCGGGCCTGCTGTGATCGAGGTCTTCGGAGAGACGCCGTTTTCTCCCGTTTCGAAAGACAATGCCCTGCGCCTGTCGGAGAGCCAGAGGAAGCTGATGGTTTCCTACCGCGAGAAATCGGGGCGGCTGACCAATCAGTACATTATCGGGGAGGAGCGGAGCTTTACGATCATTTCCTATCCGATCCCGGAGATCGGAAAGGATTATGAAGCGATCTTTCGGGAAACGGTCCGTCTCAATACCCTGGATTATAAGCTGTATGAGGGAATCCAGCAGAAGCTCATCGACGCGCTGGATGAGGGAGAGGAGGTAAGGATCCTCGGAACGAATGGAAACGAGACGGATCTGACGGTTGCGCTGCACAGACTGGCGGATCCGGACAGGGAAACGATCTTTGAGAACTGCGTGGCAGATGTCAATATCCCGGTGGGAGAGGTCTTTACGTCTCCGGTGCTGAAGGGAACGAATGGTCTTCTGAATGTGACGAGCGTATATTTGAACGGCCTGAAGTATATTGATCTGAGGCTGCGCTTTACGGATGGGCTGATTACGGAATACTCCTGTAAGAATTATGAGGACGAGGCGGCAAACCGAAGATATATCGAGGAGAATCTGCTTTTTTCTCATAAAACGCTGCCCCTGGGAGAATTTGCCATCGGTACCAATACGACCGCCTATCGGATGAGCAGAGACTATGATATCGGGGAAAGGCTTCCGATTCTGATCGGTGAAAAAACGGGTCCTCATTTTGCGGTAGGCGATACCTGTTACTCGCACGAGGAGGACATAAGAGTCTATAATCCGGATGGAAAGGAAATCGTCGCGAAATCCAACGAGATCTCAGAGCTTCGGACGAGTGATCCGAAAAAGGCGTATTTTTACTGCCATACGGATATTACGATACCTTATGACGAGCTGAAGGGAATCTATGTGGTATCCGGAGAGAAGAAGACTCCGATCATCGAAAACGGGCTCTTTGTTCTGCCGGGAACGGAGGAGCTGAACGTTCCGTTACTTAAGTAAAACGGAAAACAGAAAATGCAGGACGGAATATGGAAAACAGAAGATGGGAGCGGAGAACGAAGAACAGGATACGGAATACTGTCAAACATAAATAAGATACATATGTTATTATTGTGTACTGTATAGTAAAACTTGAAAGGATAAAGGAAATGGCAAAGGTAGGAATCGTGATGGGGAGTGACTCCGATCTGGCTGTTATGAGCAAAGCGGCCCAGACCCTGGAAAAATTCGGAGTGGAATATGAGATGAAGATCATATCGGCCCACAGAGAGCCGGAGGTGTTCTTTGAATACGCAAAAACCGCGGAGGAGAGAGGGATACAGGTCCTGATCGCGGGCGCCGGAATGGCTGCGCATCTGCCGGGCATGTTTGCCGCGGTCTTTCCGCTGCCGGTGATCGGAATTCCGCTTGCGGGAGGGGCTCTTAACGGAACGGATGCTCTCTATTCTATCGTCCAGATGCCCCCCGGGATCCCGGTGGCTACGGTAGCGATTGGCGGAGCGGTCAATGCCGCGGTGCTTGCCGTAAGGATCCTTGCGGTTTCGGACAAAGAGCTTTTGTCAAGGCTTAAGGACTATCAGGAGGAGCTTAGGAACATGGTTGTAAAAAAGGATGAAAAGCTTACGGAGCTCGGTTACAGGGAATATCTGGAGCAGAAATAGCAAGATCTCAGGCAGAGAACGACAACGAAAAACAATGAAAACCGGGAACTGAACTGATAACTGACAACGATAACGAAAACGGAAAAAGACAACGGAAAACGGCAATGAAAACGGAAAACAGACGGGAGAGGAAGGAATGAACTATAAGAGCGCAGGTGTGGATATTGAAGCGGGCTATAAGGCCGTTGAGCTGATGAAGGAGCACGTCGCAAAGACGATGCGGCCGGAGGTATTAGGAGGACTTGGGGGCTTTTCCGGAGCCTTCAGTCTTGCAGCGTATAAGGGAATGGAAAAACCGACGCTGGTCTCGGGAACCGATGGGGTCGGAACGAAGCTGAAGCTCGCGTTTCTGCTTGACAGGCACGATACGATCGGGATCGACTGCGTCGCCATGTGCGTCAATGATATCGCCTGCGCGGGCGGGGAACCTTTGTTTTTCTTAGATTATATCGCCTGCGGGAAGAATGAGCCAGAGAAGATTGCTTCGATCGTAAAGGGCGTGGCCGAGGGCTGCAGCCAGGCAGGAGCGGCGCTGATCGGGGGAGAAACGGCGGAAATGCCGGGCTTTTATCCGGAGGATGAGTATGATCTTGCCGGATTTGCCGTCGGGATCGTGGATGAGAGTAAGCTGATCACCGGAGAAACGATCTGTCCGGGAGACAGTATTATCGGTATCGCCTCAAGCGGTGTTCACAGCAACGGCTATTCTCTGATCCGAAAGATCTTTCCGATGGAGAAGGAAAAGCTGACAGAGTATGTTGAGGAATTGGGGATGTCCTTAGGGGAGGCGTTACTTGCGCCGACAAAGATCTATGTCAGGGCGTTAAGGGAAATAAAAGAAGCGGGTGTTATTATTAAAGGCTGCAGCCATATTACCGGCGGCGGCTTCTATGAGAATATCCCGAGAATGCTTCCGGAGGGGGTAAGAGCGGTGATCCGGAAAGATTCCTATGAGATTCCTCCGATCTTTTCTCTGATCCGTGAAAGGGGAGAGGTCGAGGAGAAAATGATGTATAATACCTACAATATGGGGATTGGTATGATGCTTGCGGTAGCAAAGGAGGATGAGGAAAAGACGCTGAATGCGATCCGCAAAGCGGGAGAAAGTCCCTGTGTCGTCGGGACGATTGAAAGCGGCGAGAAAGGTGTGGAGCTATGTTAAGGCTTGCGGTACTGGTATCCGGCGGAGGAACCAATCTCCAGGCGATCATCGACGGGATCGAATCGGGAAAGATCAGGGATACGGAGATAGCGTTAGTCATTTCAAATAAAGAGGGAGCCTACGCATTAAAGTGTGCAGAAAAAGCAGGGATTGATGCCCTCTGTATCTCGCCAAAGGCGTATGACAGCGGTGAGGCCTATGATCAGGCGATGATCGAAGAGATCGATCAAAGAGGGGTCGGACTGGTGGTATTAGCGGGCTTTCTGGTCGTGCTTTCCGAGGAGTTTACAAAGCATTACGCGGGGAAGATCATTAATATCCATCCGAGCTTAATTCCCTCTTTCTGCGGGAACGGGTATTACGGCCTGCGGGTCCATGAGGAGGTTCTGAAGCGCGGTGTCAAGGTAACGGGCGCTACGGTCCACTTTGTGGATGCGGGGACAGATACCGGTCCGATTATTCTCCAAAAGCCGGTGGCGGTAGAGCGGGACGATACCCCGGAGATCTTACAGAGGAGAGTTATGGAGGAGGCTGAGTGGCTGATTTTGCCGGAAGTGATCGATGCGATCGCCCATGACCGGGTCAGGATCGAGGATAAAATAGCATATGTTATATAAAAAATTTCCCCGGTCACTGATAATAAAATCAGCTGTTTTCGATTTTGGAGTTTTTCGATGAACCAGGGCATATTTCGATTACATAGGATATGCAAAAGAATCACGGGAGCTATCGGAAAATTCGTTTTCGATAGTTCGTTTCCGACAGAATGAATAGAAAATAGTTCCTATAGACTATGGTTATGGAGGGTGAAATGAAGATACTGGTAGTTGGCGGCGGCGGACGAGAGCACGCCATTGTTGCGAAGGTCAGTCAGAGCAAGAAAGCGGAGAAGATCTACTGCGCTCCCGGAAACGCCGGGATTTCGGAACTTGCGGAATGCGTGGATATTCCGGTTATGGAGTTTGAGAGGCTCGCGGATTTTGCCTGTGAAAAGGAGATCGACCTGGTGATCGTCGGACCGGACGATCCATTGGTGGGCGGTATCGTCGATGTTTTGAAGAAAAGGGGACTTAAGGTATTCGGACCGGATCAGAGAGCAGCGATCCTAGAAGGGAGCAAGGCATTTTCCAAGGATCTGATGAAAAAATACGGGATCCCGACGGCTGCCTATGAGAGCTTTGATAGTTCAGAGGAAGCGCTTTCCTATGTAAAGGACGCAAAGCTCCCGTTAGTTGTTAAGGCGGACGGACTTGCTCTGGGGAAGGGTGTTTTGATCTGTAATACGAGAGAGGAAGCGGAAAATGCCGTAAGACAGATCATGATCGAAAAGAACTTCGGAGAAGCGGGAAACAAGGTCGTTGTGGAGGAATTTTTGACCGGGAGGGAGGTTTCCGTACTGTCCTTTGTAGATGGAAAGACTATCCTGCCTATGACCTCCGCTCAGGATCATAAAAGGGCCAAGGACGGAGACCAGGGACTGAATACCGGAGGAATGGGGACCTTTTCCCCGAGTCCCTTCTATACGGAGGAGATCGACAGCTTTTGCAGAGAAAAAATCTTTCAGCCTACCGTAGACGCTATGGCAAAGGAGGGAAGAGAATTCAAAGGGATCATCTTTTTCGGGCTGATGCTGACGGAGGATGGGCCGAGGGTATTAGAATATAATGCCCGCTTCGGCGATCCTGAGGCGCAGGTAGTATTGCCGAGAATGAAGAATGATATCCTGGAGGTCATGCAAGCCTGCATCAACGGACGGCTGAACGAAATCACCCTGGATTTTACCGATAACGCTGCTGTCTGCGTTGTTCTGGCATCCGACGGTTATCCCTTAAAGTATGAAAAGGGTATCGAGATCAAGGGACTCTCCGCGTTTTCCAAAAAGGACGGCTATTACTGCTTCCACGCGGGAACAAAGAAGCAGGACGGAAAAATCGTTACGAACGGAGGAAGGGTGTTGGGGATCACCGCGTTGGGCGAGGATCTGAAGAAAGCCAGAGAAAACGCCTATGAAGCTGTAAAGTGGGTAGATTTTTCCAATAAATATTATCGAAACGATATCGGAAAGGCCATTGACGAGGCGTAGGAGTCCATCAGGTAACAGTTGACATAATTCTTTTGCAGTTGTAATATAGTATACGAGGGAAACTATCTTTAACTAAGCTCCGGTTCTAAACCAGATGCGGAAATACTTCTCTTCTTTCCGCGGATTGGCTCAGATCGGAAAGAAATAAGGGGTCAACAAATGTATACGAGACTGCAAAGGGGTATTGCCCGGGTGCAGGCGGCAAAGAAGGGTGTGCTTGCCGCATTGTTGGTCTGTGTGATGAGTTTTCAGACCATTCTGCCGATACCCGGTGTGCTAGTACCGGCATACGGCTATACCGCCGTAAAGGGAACTGTTACAGCCAGGAGCGGATTCGTTCGTAAGGAGGCGTCCACATCCTCGAGCTGTGTTTTTTGTGTTTCAAAAGGAGACGAGGTCATCGTCCTGGGGGAGAAAAAGGGCAGTGACGGGAGGGTCTGGTACCAGATCCAACTGGGTGGCTCTACCGGCTATATCCGATCGGACCTGGTTTCCAAATCCAATATCAAGGTCAGCGTACCGGCGGCAAATACTGATACCCAGACCGCATCGACTCAGTTGGTCAATACTCAGACTGGTGCCGGAGCTTCCTCCGGACAGGCTGTGACCGGGTCGGTTAAACGGCCGAGGACCATAGTGCGAAAAAGCTCCTCTACCGCCAGCGATGTCGTAACGGTTCTCGAACAGGGAAAGAACGTGACCGTGACAGGCTCAAAGACCGGTGAGGACGGCAGTCTGTGGTACGTAGTGGGAGTGGTCAACAATGCATCTGCCTACAGCGGTTATATCCGGGCGGATCTTTTGAGCGTGAACGGAACTGTCCCGACACCTTCTCAAGCCGCCTTGACGGCGCAGCAGACGGCAGCGCAGGCAGACCTTACGGCAACGATCACGCAGGCAGCGGCCGCAGCGGCGACACAGCAATATACCGCGGGAGCCGTATCCGCTTCGATCCAGGTAGGGAAAACGAAGGGCAGCGGAGTAAATATCAGAGAGCTTCCCGTCAGCGGGAACGTTGTGGCGAATGTATCTTCGGGTCTTTCCGTGACGGTGACGGAATTTGTACGGGGTGAGGACGGAAATATCTGGTGCAAAATTGCGTTTATCTATAATAAAACTCCCTCCACCGGCTATATCAGGTCGGATTTTCTGGAGGGGATCAATCTGGTGAATCCGGAAGGCTGACAGATGAAATCCGCGAAAGGAGTTTTTTATGCGGGCAGAAAGAATGACAGAAAAAAAGAAAAACGTGATCAGAACGGCGATATTTGCTTGTATCGTTGTTTTGTGGTCCTTAGCTTTTCGGATAACGGCTCAGGCCGCGGAGCTTACGATTTCCTTGGAGGGCGAGCAGCCTTCCGTTTCCATCGGGGACAGTATAACGATCAAGTACCAGGCGGTTCCGGATGGTGAGGCTTCGGCCCCGACGGTTACGCTGACATACGATATCAACCGGCTTGCGATGATGCAGGCGGATCACGATTATACAGGGGATGGAGGCGCTCTGGTTTTTACGGATCTGGAAGGCTCCGTGACCTTTGCGGCGCTTTCAGGCGGTGAAGCGGTAATTACGGGAACCGCTGTTTTTGATGCGGAGGGCGCGAGTACGGCGACGACTTCTTATTCCGTTTCTGTAGAAGGAGAGGATACGGCTGCGATGGCGATCGCAGAGCCGGCCCAGACGACCGCGGCTACGATTTCCTCACCGGATGGAGCGCTTTTGATATCGACCCTGTTTCCCGATGAATTCCTTCCGCTGAACTTCCATAAGGAAAATGTGACCTATCAGGGGCAGCAGGCGGAAAGTGCCAGATTTGATAACGGCGACATTACGTTATTGTATACAGTTGACTCTACCGGTCAAAACGGCTCTTATAAGAGATACGACGAGGCCTCCGGTGAGCTTTCGGATTTCCGTATCATTCACGGTCCGGAAGACAAATACATCATGATCCTGAAGGCTCCCGAGGATGTTGTGGCTCCGGAAGGATATACCCGGGCGACGCTTCAGTGGAACGGAGAAAATTTCGAAGCCTATATGCAGATGGGGAATTCGACCGAAGCGGTCGCGTCGGATTTCTTTCTGGTATATGCAACCAGCTCGGACGGAAATACCGGCTGGTATATGTATGATCAGGGAGAGGGAACCTACCAGAGATTTATTGCGGAAGAATATGCAGGCAGCTCATCCGAGGAGGAAGAGGGCTTTCGTATCGCAGGGATCCCGCTGCCGGGGCTTATCATCATCGGTGTCCTTGCTCTGCTTTCGATCCTTTTCCTTATTATAATGATAATTTCGCTCGTTAAACTGCGTGAATATGAAAGCTACGAGTATATCGACGAGGATGAGGAGCTGCCGGGGCAGCAGCTGACCGACAGCAGTCAGGCCCCGAAGAAGGAAAGAGCCCATACCGGCCATACCGGGCGGATCAATCTTTCCGAGGAGAGCCTGAAAAAAGGAAAAACAGGAGAGCTACAGATCACAGAGGATATCGATGACGAGCCGGACGAGGAGCTTTTTGATCCGAGAAAGGCAAAAAAGGAAGTAAAAGAAAAGCAGAAAAAGGGCTTGTTTGGGAAGAAAGAGGAAGAACCCGGATCGCTTGATTTCGCGGCAATGGAAAATGCGATAAAGAGTGATGATGCCAGAAGACCCAGGGGCCAGGAGCCGGCAGCCTTTATGAAGAAGGAGGGCGAAGAACCCAAACAGGAAGGAATGCCCGAAACAGAGGACGATGCAAAGACTCCTTTGGCGGATGCTCAGGAAAAACCGGAAATGCCGGCTTCAGCGGGCGGACAGCTGTATCAGGCTGTTACCGGAAAAGAAGAAGTAAAAACAAAGGAACCGGAGCTTCCGCCGGAGAAGAAAGTACCGGAAGCCGCTAAAAAAGCGGAGAAGGCAGTTCAGAAAAAGAAAGAGGCTCCGACAGAAACGCACGCGGCACAGGCGCCAAAGAGCGAGGATCAAAAGAGAGCGGAGCTCTTACAGGCGGCAAATAAGCCGGAGCTTTCAGCCGGACCGAAGCAGCCTGTGTACGGCGGGCAGCAGGCCGGCGCAGGAGTGGATGCGGGCAGCGGCTATTACGGGCAGCAGAGCCAGCCGGGACAAGCCTATGGCGGGCAGCAGTACGGAACACAGTATGCCCAGGGCCAGGCATATGCGGATGCTTCTCAATACGGTCAGGGCCAGTATGGACAGGCTGCCTACGGAAATGGCTACGGGGGCGGTTACGGGAATCAGTATGGAGCGCAGGGCTACGGCGCTTCGGGAGGGCAGTATTCCTACGGCTATGATCCCTACGGAAACGGTTACGGGAACCAGTATGGTACAGGGGCGCAGGGCTACGGCCAGAACCAGTATTATGAGCCGGTTCCGAGCAGTCCGCAGTATAACAGAGAACAATTTGCCGGAACGCAGTATGCCGGCGCCGGCTACGGGGCGCAGGGCTATGACCCTTACGGGCAGGGCGCGCCTGCCGGTCAGTACGGTGTTCCGCAGGAGACCGCGAATATCGAATTGGATGATGATTTCGAATTTGAATACTTAAATGTGGGAGACGAATAAATGCCATTAAACTATACGGATAAGGCAAAGCGGGTGGTCGCGCTGGCCGGAAAGGAATCCAAACGGCTGAAGCACAGCTATGTCGGCACGGAACACCTGCTTCTGGGGCTCTTAAAGGAGGGAGACAATGTCGCCGGCCGGGTGCTTACGGAGAACGGAGTACGGTCCGAGGACATCGAACGTCTGATCACGGATCAGATCGCCTTATTTTCCGAAGAGGCTTTGGCAGAGCGGGACGGATATACGCCGAAGCTGTCCGAGATCTTAAACGGCGCTCAGATGGTGGCGGATTCCTTTAAGGCGACGGAGATCGGAACGGAGCATCTTCTGATCGCGCTGATCAAGGATATGGACAATCTTGCGATCCGTATCGTCAATACCCTGGGGATCAATATTCAGAAGCTGTACCTGGATACGCTGATGTCTATGGGAGAGGATCCGGGCGATTACAAGGAGGAGCTGCAGAATGCCAGATTCGGCGCCCAGAGACGGGGCGGGTTCTTAGACAACGATCAGCTTTTAGTAAAGCAGTTCAGCAGAGATATCACGGAGCTGGCCGAGGAAGGCAGGCTCGATCCCGTGATCGGAAGAGAAGCGGAGATCAATCGCATTATCCAGACCCTAAGCCGCAGAACGAAAAACAATCCCTGTCTGGTAGGCGAGCCGGGGGTAGGGAAAACAGCGATCGTCGAAGGGCTTGCGGAAAGGATCGTGGCAGGAGACGTGCCGCAGACTCTGATCGGAAAGCGTCTGCTGACCCTGGATCTTTCCGCTATGGTTGCGGGCAGCAAGTATCGGGGCGAATTTGAGGAGAGGATCAAGCGGGTCATCAGTGAGGTGATCCTGTCCGGCAGCATCATTCTGTTCATCGATGAGATCCATACGATCATCGGGGCGGGAGGCTCCGAGGGAAAGATCGATGCTTCCAATATTTTAAAGCCTTCTTTGGCCAGGGGAGAAATCCAGCTGATCGGGGCGACTACCTATGACGAATACAGGAAATATATCGAAAAGGACGCTGCGTTGGAGCGGCGGTTCCAGAAGATTGCCGTTGAGGAGCCTACAGAGGAGGACTCCATCGCGATCTTAAGCGGTCTTCGAAAAAATTACGAGAAGCATCACGGGGTGGAGATCACGAAGGAAGCGATTGAAGCCTGCGTCAGACTCTCTACAAGATATATCAATGACCGGTTCCTGCCGGATAAGGCGATCGACCTGATGGATGAGGCGGCGGCAAAGGTCAGACTGTCTCTCTACCACAGAGAGGAAAAGGGCAGTGATTTTGCGGTTCTGATGCGTCAGTATGATGAGGACAAGGAGACGGCGCTTCGTGAGGATCGTATCGATGATTATGCGGCTCTGGTAAAGGAGCAGCAGAAGCTCAAGGCAGATTATGAAAAAAAGAGAAAAAGAAAGGCGAAATTAGAAAGCAGAGAGCTTGTTGTAGATAAGGAGGATATTGCTCAGATCGTAGCGGAATGGACGAAGATCCCTCTGCAGAGATTACAGGAGGCCGAGAGCGCAAAACTCCTGAAGATGGAAAAGGAGCTGAAAAAGAGGGTGATCGGGCAGGACGAGGCGGTCAGCGCGGTAACCCGGGCCATCAAGAGGGGAAGAGTCGGGCTCAAGGAGAAGAATCGACCGATCGGGTCATTTCTGTTTCTCGGACCGACCGGAGTGGGCAAAACCGAGCTTTCCAAGGCTTTGACCGAGGTTCTGTTCGGCACCGAGGATGCCATGATCCGGGTCGATATGTCCGAGTATATGGAGAAGCATACGGTAAGTAAGCTCATCGGCTCGCCTCCAGGGTATGTCGGGTATGACGAGGGTGGTCAATTGTCTGAGAAGGTCAGAAGAAATCCCTATTCGGTCGTTTTGTTTGACGAAATCGAAAAGGCCCACCCGGATGTCTTTAATATTCTCCTTCAGGTTCTGGATGACGGGCATATTACGGACTCCAACGGAAGAAGGGTCAGCTTTAAAAACTGTGTGATCATCATGACCAGTAACGCAGGGGCTTCGCGGATCATGGAGCCCAAGCAGCTCGGCTTTGTAGTTGATAAGAGCGAGAAGAAGGACCACGAAAAGATGAAGTCCGGTGTGATGGAGGAGGTCAAGAGGATCTTTCGGCCGGAATTCTTAAACCGTATCGACGAGACCATCGTTTTCAGGGCGCTCAACGAAGAGGATATGAAGCGGATCGTAACGCTTCTTACGGATCAGCTCAGAAAACGGGCAAAGGAGCAGCTGAATATCAGTCTGACGATCCGGGATGCGGTGAAGAAATATGTGATCGAAAAGGGGACGGATAAGAAATACGGAGCAAGGCCTTTGCGCAGGGCGGTCCAGACGATGTTGGAGGACCCGCTTTCCGAGGCCTACCTGTCGGGAGAGATCAGAGAGGGACAGGAGGTTGTGATCGGCTTTGCGAAAAATGAAATCAAAATCACTGGAAAATGATTTTTTGATACGTTATACTTAGGCGGAAGGCAGACGGAATACGGAAAACCGAAAAAGGAAAACCGAAAGATAAGGGGGACAAAAAATGGCAAATGTAAAGGAACTGATTCGGGCGGAAGCGGACGGGGCTTTGAGCTTCGGAGATTATTCTCTGGAAACTAAGACGAAGCTTGAGGATTTCGAAGCGGGAGGAAATCTTTACAAGGTAAAGACTTTTAAGGAGCTGACGAAGTTAGAGAGAGACGGGCTTTTCGTATATGAGTCCGATCCGGGTACTGCGGTAAACTCGTTAAAACTCTCCGGAGACGGCATGGAGTTCTGTGTTTCGGGGGCGGAGGATGCGCAGATCACCGTAGGGCTCCTTGAGGATACGGAATATGAAGTTTCCGTCGGCGGAAAGAGCATCGGGAAAATGAAGACGAATCTGGGCGGAAAGCTGAGCTTTTCGGTCGAGCTTGCCGGTGAGGGAGAGGTTCCTGTAACGATCAAAGCCTAAGAGGAGCTTATGGCAAACGCAAAAAGGACAACGGTATTTTTCTGCAGCCAGTGCGGGTACGAATCGGCCAAGTGGCTGGGGCAGTGTCCGGGCTGCAGGGAATGGAATACCTTTGTTGAAGAAAACGTTAGTAAACAGGTTCGGAATTCTTTAGGGAAAGGCGCTGTATCTTCTGATCATGCGCCTTCTAAATTGTCTGCGATCTCTTTGGATAGAGAGGAAAGGATCGCGACGCATATAGAGGAATTTGACAGAGTATTGGGGGGCGGCATTGTTCGGGGCTCCCTTGTTTTAGTTGGAGGCGACCCCGGGATCGGGAAATCGACGCTTCTGCTTC
>JAFSXN010000025.1 GCA_017444015.1 Lachnospiraceae bacterium
GCGGACGATGAAAAATCCCAGCAGGAATTTATGAATATCAAGCATCTGAATAAGGTAAGGCTTGCAAAATATATTCTGGAAAATAACGGGATCGAGGTCGATACGAATTCGATCTTTGATGTACAGGTCAAGCGTCTGCATGAGTACAAGAGGCAGCTTTTAAACATTCTGCACATCATGCACCTGTATAATCAGCTGAAGGAAAATCCGGATATGGAATTCTATCCGAGGACCTTTATCTTCGGGGCGAAGGCGGCAGCAGGCTATCGGACCGCGAAGCTGACCATCAAGCTGATCAATTCGGTAGCGGACGTAATCAACGGGGACGCTTCGATCAATGGAAAGATCAAGGTTGTTTTCATCGAGGATTACCGGGTAAGTAACGCGGAATGGATCTTTGCGGCTGCGGATGTTTCGGAGCAGATCTCGACGGCCAGTAAGGAAGCGTCCGGTACTTCGAATATGAAGTTTATGTTAAACGGCGCTGTGACCTTAGGTACGATGGACGGCGCGAATGTGGAGATCGTAGAGGAGGTAGGCGAGGAGAACGCGTTTATCTTCGGTCTTTCCTCCGAGGAGGTCATCAACTTCGAGAACTACGGCGGCTATAATCCGACCGAGATCTTCAACAACGATCCGGATGTCAGAAAGGTTCTGATGCAGCTGATCAACGGGACGTATTCCCCGAAGGATCCGGATCTGTTCCGGGATCTTTATAACTCGCTCCTCAATACGCAGGTTACCTCAAAGGCGGATACTTATTTTATCCTGAAGGATTTCAAGCCCTATGCCGAGGCACAGAAGAGGGTCGAGGAAGCCTACCGCGACGAGAAGCGCTGGGCGAAGATGGCGATCACGAATATCGCAAGCTGCGGCAAGTTCTCGTCGGATCGTACGATCAGGGAATATGTGGACGATATCTGGCATCTGGATAAGGTGACGCTTTGATGATTAAATTATATGAGAATGGTATTTATTTAAAGAACGGCAGCGATATCGTAGAAGAGGCGCGGAGCGAGGGTTTCGATCAGGAAGCGGCCAGACAGGGTACGATCGCGTATCGTATTTTGAGGGAGCATAATACCGCGGAAACTATGGAGAAGCTGAGGATTCGTTTCGATAAGCTGACCTCCCACGATATTACCTTCGTCGGTATCATCCAGACCGCAAGAGCCTCGGGGCTTACGGAATTTCCGATCCCCTATGTGCTGACCAACTGTCATAATTCTCTCTGCGCGGTCGGGGGGACCATCAATGAGGACGACCACCGCTTCGGTTTATCCTGCGCGAAGCGCTACGGCGGGATCTATGTCCCTCCCCATCAGGCGGTGATCCACCAGTACGCCAGAGAAATGCTCGCGGAATGCGGAAAGATGATCTTAGGCTCCGATTCCCATACGAGATACGGGGCTCTCGGGACCATGGCGATCGGCGAGGGCGGGCCGGAGCTGGTTAAGCAGCTTTTGAAGCGAACCTATGATATTGATATGCCGGGAGTGATCGCCGTATATCTGAAAGGGGAGCCGGGGCCCGGTATCGGACCGCAGGATGTGGCTCTTGCGATCATCGGCGCGGTCTTTAAAAACGGCTATGTAAAGAATAAGGTCATGGAGTTTGTCGGGCCCGGTGTTTCAAAGCTGTCTGCCGATTTCAGGATCGGGATCGATGTCATGACGACAGAAACGACCTGCCTTTCCTCCATCTGGCAGACCGATGAAAGGATCGAGGAATTCTATGAGATCCATGGACGGAAGGAAGCGTATAAGGAGCTAAGGCCGGCCGAGACAGCGTATTATGACGGCTGTATCGAGGTGGACCTTTCTGAGATCAGGCCCATGATCGCTATGCCTTTCCATCCCAGCAATACCTATACCATCGACGAGCTGAACGAAAATCTGACGGATATCCTGAAGGATGTGGAGGAAAAGGCCAGGGTCAGCTTTGACGGACAGGTCGAATACTCCCTGATGGACAAGGTCGTGGATGGCAGACTTTTAGTTGAACAGGGGATCATAGCGGGCTGCGCGGGCGGCGGCTTTGAAAATATCTGCGCGGCAGCGGATATCTTAAACGGAAAGAGCATCGGCTCGGATGAGTTTACCTTGAGTGTGTATCCGGCTTCGATGCCGATCTATATGGAACTGATCAAAAACGGATGCGTGGCAAAGCTGATGGAGACGGGAGCTGTTCTCAAGACCGCTTTCTGCGGACCCTGCTTCGGGGCAGGCGACACGCCGGCAAATCAGGCGTTCTCGATCCGTCATTCGACAAGGAACTTCCCGAACAGGGAAGGCAGCAAGCTCCAGAACGGGCAGATCGCATCGGTAGCGCTTATGGACGCGAGATCCATCGCGGCGACGGCGGCAAATAAAGGCTTCCTGACCCCTGCGGACAAGGCTCTGGAGAAGGCGGAATTAAATAGCTATCGTTATTTCTTTGACGCGAATATCTATAAGAACAGGATATTTGATGCATGGAATAATAAGGAATTAAAGGATCCTACAGAGGAGATCCGGCTTGGCCCGAATATCAAGGACTGGCCGGAGATGATCGCTCTGCCGGAAAATATCCTTCTTCGGGTCGTTTCAGAGATCCACGATCCGGTGACGACGACGGATGAGCTGATCCCTTCGGGAGAGACTTCGTCGTTCCGCTCAAACCCTCTCGGGCTTGCCGAATTTGCCCTTTCGAGAAAGGATCCGGCCTACGTCGGGCGGGCGAAGGAGATCAAGAGGCTCGAGGAGGCAAGGATACAGAAACAGGAGCTATCAAAGGTCGGCGTTTCGGGAGGCCCTGACGACGGGACTTCGGATGCTGTGAAGGATTCCGAAGCGCCTGCGGACGGAAAGACGATCCTGAAGGTTTTGGAGCTGATTAAAGAGAAGTATCCGGAGGTTTCGTTGGAGAATACCGGCTTTGGAAGTACGATCTTTGCCGTAAAGCCCGGGGACGGCTCTGCCAGAGAGCAGGCAGCCTCCTGTCAGAGAGTTTTAGGAGGCCTTGCAAATATCGCGAACGAATACGCGACGAAGCGCTACCGCTCCAACCTGATCAACTGGGGGATGCTGCCCTTTATTACCGGGGAGGATCACAACAGCCTGCCCTTTAAGAAGCTCGACTATATTTTTGTTCCGGGGATCCGAAGGGCGGTAGAGGAGAAGAGCTCCGAGATCAAGGGCTTTGTCATCAGAACAGAAGACACAGAAAAATCAGAGGAGATTTCCTTAAAGCTCGGGGATCTGACCGATGACGAGCGGCAGATCATTTTAGACGGGTGTCTGATCAATTATTACAGGGGACGATAGACCGGATTAATTTACTATAATACCCGGAGCCCTGCGATTTCGTGTATGGCCCGGTACTTGGAGTTGAATGGTTTTCAGTTACTATTCACGGCCCTTCGGACCGCGAATAGTAACGGGTTCTGCCATTAAAATCGCCTGCGGCGATGGGCAGAACCCATCTCAAACGTTAAATATCGGGCCGTAACTGCGCAAGTCTGCGCAGTTCGGCCGTGAATGGTAATGGTTTTCACACATATTTTTATGGAGTCCTGTGAAAAAGATTGAATTGACGCGGGAATATTGCTATAATAGCCGCGGGTGAATCAATATGTTGCTGTTTGGACCCGGGTGGACCATTCCTGTGACATAAAATATTTCAAAAGTGAGGAAAGAATTATGACGCTGGGTGAAAAATTAGGGAAATTACGTAAGGAAAAAAAGCTGTCACAGAAAGAGATCGCATCGAAGCTGGGTGTGCATTTGAATACATATTCCCGGATCGAGCGCGATATCAACAACGCGAATCCCAAGACCATTGAAAAGCTCGCAGAGATTTTCGACTGTGAAAAAGCTTATCTGGCGGAGGGAAACAGCGCTGCTCCCGCAAAGAAAACAAGTGAGGTCAAAAAGTCTTCGGCAAAGAAAGGGACCAGGACTGCTCCTGCAAAGAAGGAGGCTAAGGACGAGCCCGCAAAGGAGGCGGCTAAGGAAGCGGAAAAGCCTGTCGCGGCAGTTGTAGAGAAGGAAACGAAAGCAGCGGAAAAGAAGCCGGCGGCTGGCAAAAAGACCTCGACAAAGCGCGGCAGATCCGGAGCGAAGAAGTCCACAGCAAAGAAGGAACCCGTAAAGACCGAGACCAAGCCCGCACCCCAGGCGACAACCGATACGGCAGAAATCAATATTGAACTCCAGTATGCCGGAAAATCCATCGCCTATACAGAGCTGATCGACCGCGCTAAGGAGATTTCCGGCAGCGACGGAACGGGTCTGAATATTTATATTAAACCGGAAGAGAACCGTGTTTACTTTGTAGTAAACGGTCAGCCGGGAAGTTTTGAGATCTGAGATTAATACAGGGCTCCGGTGGTTTCCACCGGAGTCTTCTTTATGGCAGGGCCGCTTGAGGTGTTAAATGAGAAAGAAGAAATTCAATATTACAGGAACCTGTTTTCCGAATCAGCATTATATGGTGGATATCAGCGACACACTGGATAAAATGCGGGATATGGTGGATGAGGGTACATATTTTACCATAAATCGCGGGCGGCAGTATGGAAAAACGACAACGCTTTCCCTGCTTTGTGATCGACTGGAAAGTGCCGGATATGTTGTTTTTTTTATTAGTTTTGAAGCGCTGGATGAGAAATCGTATGCCACTGAAGAAAATTTCTATCAGAGCTTTATCTGGTTGTTATATGATCAGATCAGTTATAACCTGGTAAAGAATGCTTCGGAAGAGTTAAAAACCATTCTTGAGAAAAACGGAACCGGAAACGAAGGGATCGACGGGAGAAGGATCAACACACTGATCAGTGAGATCTGTAAGGCCGCGGGAAGAGATATCGTGATCCTGATCGATGAGGTGGACCAGGCGGGGAACTATCAGACTTTTTTGAAATTTCTGGGGTTGCTCAGAAATAGATACCTGAACAGAAACAGGATGCCTGCCTTCCACTCCGTGATATTGGCAGGGGTATATGATATCAAGAATCTGAAACTGAAGATCCGGCCGGAGGAGGAACACCAGTACAACAGTCCCTGGAATATTGCCGTGAATTATTCTGATGATATGGCCCTGAAGCAGAACGGCATAGCGGGAATGCTGTCGGAATATGAGGCGGACCATTCCACGGGGATGGACGTTGATGCTATGGCAAAGCTGTTATGGGACTATACATCTGGTTACCCGTTTCTGGTTTCACGTCTTTGTATGCTTATGGATGAAGAGGGAAAAGAAGATTCCTGGGCACAGGCGGGATTTCAGAGGGCTGTGAAGCATATTCTTGTAGAGCAGAATACGCTTTTTGATGATCTGGCAAAGAAGCTGGCACAGTTTCCCTCGCTTCATGATATGCTTTATGAAATGCTCTATACAGGAGAGAAATTTGCATTTAACACATATGAAAAAGCCTTTAACCTGGCAGTAATGTTTGGGTATATTGTGAATAGAGACAATAAAGCTGCCGTCGGTAATCGGATTTTTGAGATATGGCTCTATGATCTGTTTGCAGTTGAGGCTGCTTTGAATGATGATGAGGTCTATAACGCCGGCTCGATGGAAAAATCCCAGTTTATTAAGGATGGGACGCTTGATATGAAAAGGATCCTTGAGCGTTTCATAGTGCATTATAATGATATCTATGGAAACAGGGATGAGCGTTTTCATGAAAAAGAAGGCCGAAAGTATTTTCTCTTTTATCTCAAGCCGATCATAAACGGTACCGGAAATTATTACGTAGAGACTGAGACATTGAATGAAGGCCGTATGGATGTGGTCGTAGACTATCTGGGCAAGCAGTATGTAGTAGAGCTGAAGATATGGCGCGGACAGGCTTATCATGAAGAAGGCGAACGTCAGCTTACAGGCTATCTGGAAAGCCTGCATCTTACCCGGGGATATATGCTAACCTTCAATTTTAATCAGAAAAAGGAAACCGGAATACAGGAGATAACGCTTAACGGAAAAACCCTTGTGGAAGCGGTGGTGTGATTATAATAACTGAATCAGAAAGCATGAATTGAAAAGCTCACTACGGTGGGCTTTTTTTTCGTAGAGGAATTATCCCGACTTTGTCGGGGCGCGGCTCGCGGACGAGTAGGCCCATGTATGAAAGTTTTCCGGCTGAAGCCGGACGCGGGTACGCATCCCATGATTGAGTAGAGCCGCATAAAGGAATATGACCATATGTGCGTGTGGCCCGTGCGGCGATTATTCAAAAGTTCAAAGGTGAATATTAATAAGAATTTATGTTAAATTGATAAGAATTGACGGAAACCGCTCAACCACGCGGTTTATCGGCATTTTTTCGGAAAATTAACCAGAATTCTATTCTGGTTAATTTCTTTTCTCGTTTGAGACACCCCGGGAACTCAGTAATACCAACGCTTTCCGGTTTTCGAGTTCCCATTTCTCTTAAAAAATATCACGTGAGATTATTGGAAAAATCCACGACCCGTCTGAGACATTTTTCAGGGTCCTTCGACGTGGATCAAAGGGCTCC
>JAFSXN010000026.1 GCA_017444015.1 Lachnospiraceae bacterium
CTTGCTTGCTTGCTTGCTTGCCAAATTATAATCGTGTTTCTGCATTATGTGAACCATCTGATTCAAAATACCTGTATCATACCATAAAAACCGATATCCCGAAGAATGAACTACATAGCAATACATCCAGGAAACCACCGTCATATATTGTATATCCGTTCATCAATCATTATATTCGGACACCGTATGAATTTCAATATTCTCCTCACTCGTCCTTCACAACGATATCCGACTCTTCCTCCGCCTGGAGCTTACTCACATCGAGGGCGCTCGGGTCCTGTCCGATATAGGCAAGGATCCCGCCGTCGATATAGATTACCTGGCCGTTGATGAAATCAGAGGCCGGCGAAGCAAGGAAAACAGCAAGCCCCATCAGATCCTCGGTCTTTCCCCAGCGCTGCGCGGGAGTCTTCGAACGGATAAAGCGGTCGAAGGGATGCATCGAACCGTCCGCCTGCTTCTCACGAAGCGGCGCTGTCTGCGGAGTCGCAATATAGCCCGGGCCGATGGCGTTGCACTGGATATTATACTGTCCGTATTCGGAACAGATATTCTTCGTTAACATCTTCAGGCCGCCCTTAGCCGCCGCATACGCGGAAACCGTTTCTCTTCCCAGCTCGCTCATCATCGAGCATGCATTGATGATCTTGCCCTCGCCCTTTTTGATCATATCCGGCAGAACCGCCTTCGAACAGATAAAGGGACCCGTAAGATCGACGTCGATGACCTGGTTCCACTGGGCCAGCGTCATCTCTGTCATAGGGATCCGCTTGATGATCCCGGCATTGTTCACCAGGATATCGATCGGGCCGTACTTTTCCTTTACGTCCGCTACAAACTTTTCGACATCCTCTTCCTTTGTTACATCGCAGACCGCGCCATAGGCTTCGATCCCAAGCTTCTTGTACTCGGAAAGTCCCCGTTCTACCAGCTCTTCGTTGATGTCGTTAAATACGATCCTTGCGCCTACCTCGGCAAACGCCGTAGCGTAAGCCAGTCCTAACCCATAGGACGCGCCCGTGATCCACGCTACCTTTCCGTCCAGTCTGAATTTGTCAAGAATTCCGCTCATGTTTTACCTCCATAATCTTGTGTTCTATTCTGAATAGTTAGTTTATTTTCTTTGCGACAACCGCAAACCGCTCCGAGCCCTCCTCATAATCGCAGGTGGAAAGCGTGATCAGATCGTCCCCAAACCGGGAGGTCACTCCCGTATCATATAATGACATCTCCGCCATATACCGCATATTCGAGTCGTACTCCTCCGCGGAATTCGCGTCGATGAACTGATAATACTTAAAGGTTACCTCACTCGCCTCATGCACCACCTCGGAAAACACATACATGATTTGATAGGTTCCCCGTTCATAGAGAGTATCAAACTGAATCTCCGGATGCTTTTTGAAATAATCCTCGCTTTTATATTTATCCAGCGTCCCGAACATTTTTCCGGACATCATATTGTGTCCGTAGATCAGAAGATTTTCGCTTCTGGGCCAGATGCTGCAATCGCAGTCCAAAAAGATGGACCCGTTCTTATCCTCCTTCTGTTCAAAATCGTGGGTCAGATAATATTCATTATTCCGGGTCTGCATCACCGGATAGTCGATCTCCGTATCAGGGATCCTGATCCACCCTGCAAGGCTCTTGTTCTTTACATAGAGCGTCTGATATTCCTCTAAGATCTCCGGCGCCTCCTCTACCAGATCAAGGGTCACAGTGGCCGGCGTTTTAGGAGCAACAGGAGACGATACCTCCTTAAGTCCCGCCAACGATTCCGCCTGCTTTCTGGCATTTGCGGCGGAAATACAATAAAAGGTAAAATAGCCGAGGCAGACCGCTCCCACCAGACCGCTCAAAGTCGTTACGACTCTTCGGATCCGGTCGGATCGTTTTGCTTCCTTCGAGACTGCCCTTGTCTCCTTTGAGACAGTCTTTGCTCCCTCCATATGCGGAGCCTTTCCTGTCCTGTTTCCTTTTACCCCTTCGCCGGTTTTTACTGAAACCGAAGTTCTATGTACCGCTGCCTTTCCTGCCGTCCTGCCGACAGGCGCCGCTTTCTTCCCCGTAGTTGTTGAAACTGCCATTTTACAATTCCCGGCTGGTCTATTTTACTGCCCGAAGCGTGTTCTCTATGATCCTCTGGATATCCTCCCGGTACGCCTGCTCCGAGGACTCGTCCGCAAGCCTCTGAGGAATGATATCCGCGAGATTTTTCAGGCACTGCAGCAGCAGCGGATTAAAGGTCCCGCATTCCCCGTCTAAGATCATCCGGATCGTCAGATCATGCGGATACGCCTTCTTATAGCACCGCTCACTGGTCAGCGCGTCATACACGTCCGCAAGAGACACCAACTGCGCAGCGATCGGGATATCGTCCCCTACGATCCCATCCGGATAGCCCCGTCCGTCGTAACGCTCATGGTGCCAGCGACAGACCGCGCTCGCCATCCGAATCAGCGGATTATCCCGATAAGCCTCGATGGAGCGAAGCATGGTATAGCCCTCGATCGTATGGGCTTTCATGACCATAAACTCATCGTTGGTCAGCGCACCCGGTTTATTCAGGATCCCGGAGGAAACCGAGATCTTTCCGATATCGTGAAGCGCCGCTGCGGTAGGAATTAACGTCATCTGCTCCTGCGTCAAAGGATACTGGTCAGTGATATTTAACAGCTCATGCATAAACATATCCGTCAGCGTCTGGACGTTTATGATATGCTTGCCGCTTTCACCGTTTCGAAATTCCACGATACCGCTTAAGATATGGATCATCATATTGTTGTTCTGATGCTTCTCAATGATCTGAGAGGTGGCGATCTCCACCATATTCCGTTCATAGAGATGCATCCGCATGATGCTGTCCACCTTGTGACGGACGATCACCGCGTTAAACGGCCTTGTGATATAATCTACAGCTCCGAGCTTGTAGGCCTTGACAATGAAGGTCTGATCATTCTCCGCGGAGATCATGATGACGGGAATATTCACCTTCCACCACAGTCGGTCCATCTCCATCAGAACCTGAAAACCGTCCATTTTCGGCATAACACAGTCAAGCAGGATCAGGTCGATGGAATCCCCCTGCTCTTTTAAGATCTCCATCGCTTCCTCACCGTCTGAGGCTTCTAACAGCTCATAGTCCTGAGACAGCATCTCCAAAAGCATCATCCGGTTGATATCCGAATCGTCGGTGATCAGAATTCTTCGTTTCTGCTCTGATAAATCAGGCATGTTTCTCCTCCGTGCAACTCATATGACTTTATATATATTGATTGAATTAAGGCCTGTTTCATCTCCCGGCCCTGAAACCGGTCTCATGGCTCTTGATCCGACACTCAGGCTCTTACTCCGGAAGCTGTCCTATCCCGGAAATCACAGCCTCCTGCCGCTTTAAGGCTTCCGAAAGCAGTTCCCCGGTACCTTCATATTCTCCGCCCCTGAGTTTCTCCGTCAGCGTACTTACGCATTCATAGAGACTCGTAAAGCCGAGATTCGCGGCCAGGCCTTTAATGGTATGTGCCGCTGTAAACGCCTCCTCGTAATCCTTCTTCGCAAGGGCCGCCTTCAGCTTATCAAAGTTCTGATCCTCCGCGTACTTCTTTACAAGCCTTGTGATCAGGCCCTCGTTATTCATAAGCCTCTCCAGGACCTCATCATAATCCGATCCCAGACCCTCGTACATTTCTCTTAATTCCATAGAAGCCCTCCCATCGATCCCTGAACCGGCCGAAACCTATTTCGCAACAATATTCACGATCTTGCCCGGGACATAGATCTCCTTAACGATCGTCTTTCCGGCAAGGAAGCCCTTAACGGACTCAACCTCCTTCGCCTTGGCAATGACACTGTCCTTATCCTCGTTCACATCGATCAGAACGGTCCCTCGCAGCTTTCCGCTGACCTGAACTGCGATCTCGATCGTATCCTCCTTCAGCGCCTCTTCATCATATTCCGGCCACCTGGAAGCCGCGATCGTTCCCTCAAAGCCCACGATCTCCCAGAGCTCTTCGGTGATATGCGGCGCTACCGGATTCAAGAGCGTTAAGAAGGTCTTAAACTCCGCGCGGTTGATAGAATTCTTCTTCGTAAAGTCATTTAACAGACTCATCAGAGCCGCGATCGCCGTATTATACTTCAACGATTCAAAATCGGTATCCACCTTTTTGATCGTCTGATGCATTTTGGTTTTCAGATCCTCCGAATACTCGTCCCCATCCGTAAGAATCTCCTGCAGCTTCCAGACTCTTTCAAGGAACCTCCGGCACCCTCTGACCCCCTCATCGCTCCAGGCTGCCGAAAGCTCAAAAGCGCCGATGAACATCTCATAGGTCCGAAGGGTATCCGCGCCGTACTCCGTTACGATATCGTCCGGATTTACTACATTTCCCCGGGATTTCGACATCTTTCCGCCGTCAGAGCCAAGGATCATACCATGGCTTGTCCGCTTGCTGTACGGCTCGGGACAGGGCACGACACCCTCGTCATATAAAAATCTGTGCCAGAATCTCGAATACAGAAGATGCAGCGTGGTATGCTCCATGCCTCCGTTATACCAGTCGACCGGCATCCAGTATTTTAACGCCTCCGGGCTTGCGATCTCGAGATCGTTGTTCGGATCGGTATAGCGCAGGAAGTACCAGGAAGATCCCGCCCACTGCGGCATGGTATCGGTTTCCCGCTTCGCGTCGCCTCCGCACTTCGGGCATTTGACATTCACCCAGTCCGTCATCGCGGCCAAAGGCGACTCCCCGGTATCCGTCGGCATATAGCTCTCGACCTCAGGCAAAAGCAGCGGCAGCTCCTCTTCCTTCAAAGGCACGTAGCCGCACTTTTCACAATGTATGATCGGGATCGGCTCACCCCAGTAGCGCTGTCTGGAGAAAACCCAGTCCCTGAGCTTGAAGTTGGTCTTTGCGTTGCCGATTCCCTTCTCGGTCAGAAATTCAGTAATCTTAACTTTAGCATCCGCCACCGACAGGCCGTTTAGGAAATCGGAATTCACAAGCGTTCCTGTCGCGACATCCGTATATACCTGCTCCGTAACTGGCTTGTCGCTCCCGGCGACGACCTCGATAATCGGCAGGCCGAACTTCTTCGCGAATTCCCAGTCCCTTTCGTCGTGGGCCGGAACCGCCATGATCGCCCCGGTTCCATAGCTCATCAGGACATAATCCGATACCCAGATCGGGATCTCCTTTCCGTTTACGGGATTTGTCGCGGTCAGTCCGTCGATCTGAACACCGGTCTTATCCTTTGCAATCTCTGTACGTTCAAAGTCAGACTTTTTCGCCGCCTGTTCTCTATAGGCAATCAGCTCCTCGTAGTTCCTGATTTCGTCCTTAAACTGATCGATATAGGGATGCTCGGGGCTGATGACCATATAGGTCGCCCCGAATAGCGTATCCGGTCTCGTCGTATAGACCCGGAGTTTTTCATCCTTTCCGGTCAGCGCAAAGTCCACCTCGGCACCGGTAGATTTTCCGATCCAGTTTTTCTGTGAAACCTTGACCCGCTCAATATAATCCACAGTATCAAGGCCATCTAAGAGCTTCTGGGCGTAATCCGTGATCTTAAGCATCCACTGGCTCTGAGCTTTCCGTATTACCTCGGACCCGCAGCGCTCACAGACGCCGTTTACCACCTCTTCATTCGCCAGTCCTACCTTACAGGAGGTACACCAGTTGATCGGCATCTCCGCCTTATAGGCCAGTCCCTTCTTAAATAACTGTAAAAAGATCCACTGAGTCCAGTGATAATAGTTCGGGTCCGTCGTATTGACCTCCCGGTCCCAGTCAAAGGAATAGCCGAGGGCCTTGAGCTGTCCCTTGAAGCGCTTGACATTATTCTCCGTAACAATCTTCGGATGAATATGGTTCTTGATTGCGTAGTTCTCGGTCGGCAGGCCGAACGCATCCCAGCCCATGGGATAAAGAACGTTATAGCCCTGCATCCGCCGCTTCCTCGCAACGATATCCAGCGCCGTATAGGGTCTCGGATGGCCTACGTGCAGTCCCTGCCCGGAAGGATAGGGAAACTCTACCAGCGCATAGTATTTCGGTCTGGAATAATCCCCGTTCTCCGTCTTAAAGGTCTTATTCTTCTCCCAGTATTCCTGCCACTTTTTTTCAACCGCCCGATGATTATATACTTCCAAAATCCCGCCCTCCTGGTATCAATCAGAAATTATTCACCGAAAAATTTATATATCCGATCATAATAACATATATGAATACTTAAACTCTCGAAAGTTTATTGTAAACCTAAGCCCCCGCAAAGTCAACTAGACCCAAACTCAAAAATGTTGGAAAAAGGATCGAAAAAAAGGCGCATCGATAAAAATCGACACGCCTTGCTCTTAACAATAATCACACTTCAAACGATCGCGCTGTAAACTCACCGGCCCATCCTTTGAGTCACAAGATTACAAACCGCTTAGTCCTCCGCGTCATCCGTCAGCTTGCTCGCTCTCGCGGCTACTTCCTTCTCCTGAACATCCTGCGGAGCCTGCTCGTAGCGAACGAACTCATACTCATAGTTCCCGCGGCCACCGGTCATGGAACGAAGAATCGTACAGTAGCCGTACAGCCCCGTCATCGGGATCTCCGCCTCGATACAGGTCTTTCCGGGCGTTGTCGGGTTCATTCCAAGGACTCTTCCTCTCCTCTTGTTCAGATCACCCATAACGTCACCGGTAAAGTCATCCGGAACCGTAACCTTTAAGGAAGCGATGGGCTCAAGCAGTACCGGCGAAGCGTCCATAATACCCTTCTTGAAGGCCTGGATCGTCGCCATCTTGAAGGCCTGTTCGGAGGAATCTACCGGATGGTAGGATCCGTCGTAGAGGATCGCCTTGATTCCGACGACCGGATACGCAGCCAAAGGTCCTTTCTGAACCGAGTCCGCCAGACCCTTTTCAACTGCCGGGAAGTAGTTCTTCGGAACCGCGCCGCCGACGACGATCTGCTCAAACTCATAGGCTTTATCCATCGTCCCCAGGGGCTCAAACTTCATCTTTACATGGCCGTACTGACCGTGACCGCCCGACTGCTTCTTATACTTACTCTCAACATCCGAATTCTTCCGGATCGTCTCACGATACGCTACCTTCGGCTCCATCAGCTCGATATCGCACTTGTATACATTCAACAGCTTGCTCTGAATGATTTCCAGATGCTTGTCTCCCATACCGTAGATCAGCGTCTGGCGGTTCTCTGCGTCATTGACGTTCTTAATGGTCTGATCCTCCTGCATCATCTTCTGCAGGGCACCGGAGATCTTGTCGATATCCGCCTTGTTCTTCGCGTTGTATCTCATACAGGTATAGGGCTTGCTGACCTCGGTAGGCTCATACTTGATCGGGCAGGCCTTCGTAGAAAGTGTATCGCCGGTAGCCGTACTCGTCAGTTTCGGGATCGCTCCGATATCGCCCGCCTGCAGCTCCGAAACCTCGATCGGCTTATTTCCGCGCAGGATATAGAGCTTGGAAATACGTTCTTCAGCGTTCTTATCATAGTTAAACAGCGTATCATCCGACTTCAGAACGCCCGAGCAGACCTTGATCAGCGAATACTTACCGATAAACGGATCCACGATGGTCTTCCAGACGTAGGCCGATTTCTCCTTCGAGGTATCGTAGTTGGCCTCAAAGGTCTCATTGGTCTTCATATTCGTTCCGGAGATCTTTCTCGTATTCGGGCTCGCGAAGTAGTTGATCACATCGCCAAGCAGCACGGTAACGCCCTGACAGGTTAAGGTCGAGCCAAACAGCACCGGTACGATCGAATCGTCGTTGATGTTCTGCTTTACCGCTTCTCTGACTTCATCCGGCGTAAAGGTCTCGCCCGCGAAATACCGCTCCATAAAGTCCTCGGAGGTCTCCGCCACCGTCTCCATCAGCGTATCTCTGCGGCTCTCCAGATCCGCCTTGACATCGTCCGGGATCGCCATATCCGAGAGCTTCCCGTTCGCTTCAAATTTATGTCCCGCCTCGCTGATAAGTCCCGCGTAGCCCGTGATCCTGTCGCCTTCTTTGATCGGAAGCATAAACGGCGCGATCTTATTGCCGTACTTCGCGGTCAGATCCTCGACGATCTGCATATAGTTCGCGTTGGGATCGTCCATATTACTTACATAGATGATCCTCGGCAGCTTATTCTTCTCACAGATCTCCCATGCCTTCTCCGCGCCTACCTCGACACCGGCCT
The DNA here is from genome assembly GCA_017444015.1 of Lachnospiraceae bacterium. GTDB lineage: Bacteria > Bacillota > Clostridia > Lachnospirales > Lachnospiraceae > UBA2868. The sequence goes on from JAFSXN010000026.1 coordinate 8,208, forward strand.
TACCGGAAACGACGATAACAGCGCCGGCAGCCGCTCCCGCAGCCTCCTCCACCTCGCCGACAAAATCGAAATCACCCGGCGTATCCAGGAAATTGATCTTATTCCCCTCCCATTCAATGGGGATAACGCTGGTCCCGATCGAAAACTGACGCTTCTGCTCCTCCTTGTCATAATCGGAAATCGTATTTCCGTCCGTCGTCTTTCCCATACGGGTAGTAACTCCCGACAGCAGGGCAAAGGCCTCCGTCAGCGTTGTCTTTCCGGACCCTCCGTGACCCATGATAGCTACATTCCTGATCTTGTCACCGGTATAAACATTCATAATTGCTCAATTCCTCCATTATTAATTGAAATCCGACCGTACAGATTTATGACATTTTCTCCGTACCGTCCCTGTTAAGCATTGGTAAATTTACCGTTTGGACAAACGAAAATCCCCGACACTCTAGTACATTTTACTAAAAAGTCGGGGAGTTTTCAATTAGTTTTCAATAAAATTTATGAAAGTGCCGGTTATTTCGCCTTACCCTGATTGGCAACCGCCTCCATCTTAGCCTTTAAAGCCTCCTGGTCGCCGAGATAATAGTGGTTGATCGCCTTGAAATTATCGTCAAACTCATAAACAAGAGGAACACCCGTCGGGATATTCACGCCGATGATATCCTCATCGGAAATATTGTCAAAATACTTCACCAGAGCGCGGAGCGAATTTCCGTGCGCAGCGATGATCACGCGCTTGCCCGCCTGCATATCCTTCTTGATCACGTCGTTGAAGAAAGGAACCGCTCTCTCGATGGTTGTCTCAAGGCTCTCATGCAGCGGAAGCACACTCTTGTCCACATTCCTGAACATCTCCTGATTCTGCGGAGCTTCTTCACTGTCCGGCTCCAGCGCGGGAGGCTTGACATCAAAGGAACGTCTCCAGATCTTGACCTGCTCCTCACCGTACTTCTCGGCGGTCTCAGACTTGTTCAGACCCTGGAGCGCGCCGTAATGACGCTCATTCAGCTGCCATGCCTTATTGACCGGAAGCCAGTTTCTGTCCATCTCGTCGAGAATATGGTTCAGCGTATGGATCGCGCGCTTTAAATAAGAGGTATAGCAGACATCAAAGTCATAGCCCTCTTCCTTTAATATCCTGCCGCCCTGCTTTGCTTCCTCGTGTCCCTTTTCGCTCAGGTCCACATCATGCCAGCCCGTGAACAGATTGAGCTTGTTCCACTCGCTTTCTCCATGTCTGACAAGCACCAACTTCATCATAATAATCGTTCCTCCTTTGATTAAAAATATTGTTTTCTATGGTTTTTTTGTTAGTAACAGCGATCTTCCGGTCATTTCCTTCGGCTTTGGCACTCCCATCATATCAAGCACCGTAGGAGCCACATCCGCAAGGCACCCACCAGCCCTTAAATCGACGCCCGCCAGGTAATTGACCAAAATGAACGGGACCGGGTGATTTGTATTATATTTCATCACGGAACCGTCCTCGGCTCTGATCTGTTCGGCGTTTCCGTGATCAGAGCAGATAAACATGGTATAGCCGGCCTTAATCACCGCCTTTGCCACCCTCTCGATACACTTATCCAGCGCCTGAAACGACTTGATCAGAGGCTCTTCCTTAGCGATATGCCCCATAATATTGGGCCCGATGAAATTACAGACAATCAGCCCGAATTTATTCGCTTCAATGGTTTTTTCGACCCTTGCCGCAATCTCTCCCATGGCCATTTCCGGCGTCAGGTCAAAGCTCAGTGCCTTAGGGGAATTAACTACGGTCTGTTCTGCCAGATCATACCCCTCAAAGCTGTTTCCCGAAAACGAAAACAGAAGGTTCATCGCTCCCTCCGATTCCGTGATCATTGCCACCGGAACACCGTTTTTGTCAAGCCAGGAAACCAGATTGTTCTCGATAAACTCCGGCGAAAAGGCCGCTTCCTTATTCTCAATTTCGGGATCGACCTCTGCAAACGTCGTAAAGAAAACCTCGGGACGCTTTTCCCGCTTGAACAGGCGAAACTCCTCGTCGCAAAAGGCGTGGGTCAGCTCTTTTACCCGATCCGGCCGGAAATTAAAGAAGATGACCGAGTCGTCGTCATTGATCGTTCCGACGGGAACACCTCCGTTTACAATGACCGTCGGTAGCAGAAATTCGTCCGTTTCCCCCTTCGCGTAGGCAAGCTCCACCGCTTCCTCGGCGCTTGCGGATTTGTTGCCCTCTCCCGCCGTCATCGCCACGAAAGCCTGCTTGATCCTCTCGTATTTATTGCTCCGGTCCATGGCATAGGAGCGCCCCATACAGGTAGCGATCTCGCCGATTCCAAGCTCCCGCGTCTTTGCCTGAAGCTGCTCCAGATAATAGAGAGCGGAGCGCTCCTCCGTATCTCTCCCATCTAAAAAGCAGTGCACATAGACCTTATAGACATTATTCCTCTTCGCAAGCTCCAAAAGCGCATAGAGATGGCTCAGATGCGAATGGACCCCGCCGTCCGACAACAGCCCGATCAGATGGAGGCTGGAATCCTTAGCCTGACAATTTTTGATCGCTCGAAGCAAGGCAGGATTCTCGAAGAACTCTCCGTGCTGGATGACCTTTGAGATCCTCGTCAGGTCCTGATAGACGATCCTGCCGGCTCCGATATTCAGACACCCGACCTGCGCGTTTCCTACCTGACCGTTGGGAAGACCCACCGCCATACCGCTTGACAGGCCCATGATATGCGGACAGCTCTGAAACAGGGCATCGATCGCGGGAGTCTTGGCTTTATAAAGAACATTGTTATTCTTGTCCTCCCATAAGCCCCAGCCGCTTATGATCATCAGCACCGCCTTCTGCATAGTCCGTCAAACCCCTTTGTCTGCCTCCGTAAACATATCATAAATGTCGATCTTGCAGGCATCGTTTTCCGTCATCCCGATAAAGGTAGCCCCATAGATCATGGCATCCTCTTTCTCGTCGGCTCTGATGATATTGATGAAGCAGTTGATGGTCTCCTTTGTCCACAGGACGATCTCCGCTTCGTACATGGAGTTCAGCGCAAGCTTCTGATTGCACCGAAACCCGATCCCGGTCTTGGAAAGATCCAGAACATCCACCGGGACACGTTCATGCGTCGAATTATCCAGGCGTTTGATAATAACGTGCGCATTTAAGACCATGCGCTTTGCTTTTCTCTTTTCTTCCATCGTTTTCCCCTTTCTTTCCCCTCAGAAACAAAAAAACAATCTCCCTTTTGGACCCGCGCATCAAAGAAACGCAGGCAACCCCGACAACCTATATGATAGCTTATCAGCGCCCCTTTTTCAAGGCTTCGTTCACCGTAACAGTTTTATATGATCAGCATCGCGTCCCCAAAGGAGAAAAAACGGTAACGCTCCCGAATGGCCTCTTTATAGGCAGAAAGCACCTGTTCTCTCCCTGCAAGCGCGCTGACTAACATAAGGAGCGTAGACTCCGGCAGATGGAAATTCGTGATCAGACCACTTAAGACCTTAAACCGATAGCCCGGATAGATAAAGATATCCGTCTCTCCCTTTTTCGGAACAACCCTTCCGGTCTCATCCGCCGCGCTCTCAATGGTCCGACAGCTCGTCGTTCCGACGCAGATCACCCGACCGCCGTTTGCTCTCGTCTGATTGATCAATTCCGCCGCGTCCTCTGTGATCTCATAGACCTCCGTGTGCATTTTATGTTCGGTGATATCCTCACACTTTACCGGCCGAAAGGTCCCGAGCCCGACGTGCAGCGTAACGTAGGAAAGCCTGACACCCTTTTCCTCGATCTTTGAAAGCAGCTCTTTGGTAAAGTGTAGTCCCGCTGTCGGCGCGGCCGCGGAGCCGTCGAATTTCGCGTAGACCGTCTGATAGCGCTCTCTGTCCGCAAGCTTATGCGTAATGTAGGGCGGCAGCGGAACCTCGCCCAGCCTATCCAGCACCTCCTCAAAGATCCCGGAAAAGAAGAAGCGTACGACCCGGTTTCCGTCCTCCAAAACCTCTTCGATCTCTGCCGTAAGCTCCCCGTCCCCGAAGCGGACTCTTGCGCCCTTTCTTAACTTCTTTCCGGGACGTACCAGGGTCTCCCAGAGGTCTGTCCCAAGGCGTTTTAACAAAAAGATCTCAACGACCGCTCCCGTTTCCTCCTTCACGCCGAGCAGCCTGGCCGGAATGACTCTGGTATTGTTTAAGACCAGACAGTCCCCGGCGTTTAGATAAGAAAGCACATCCCGAAAGCTCCGATGCTCTATCTTTCCATCTTCCTTATCCAAAACCAGAAGCCTTGAGGAAGTACGGTCCGTCAGCGGGTCCTGCGCGATCAGTTCTTTCGGAAGGTCGTAATCATAATCGGAAAGAAGCAGTTTCTCCATTCCTTATGCCTTCAGCTTGACGCCGCTTTCATTCAGCTTTTTCAGGATCTCGTCGATATGCTTCTGAACCTCCTCGCCCGTTAACGTTCGCTCATCATCGGAGAAGCTGAAGCGAAGGGTAACGCTCTTGACAAGCTCCGCGTCATAGATATCTATAACTGAAACCTTTTTCAGCGTATTGATCTTTAATTCCTTCCAGCAGCTTTCGATGGTCTCAAACCGCATCCCCTCGCCAAGCAGCAGGCTTAAATCGTAATCCACTCCCGGGAATTTCGAAGGCTCAGAATATTCAAAGGTCTCGGGTTCGATAGCAAGCAGCTCGTCCATATAGATCTCGATACAGACGATCACGCCGTTTTTAGATATTTTCGCTAAAGTCTTTGGGTGGATCGTATTTAAAACACCGATGGTTTTTCCGTCCACCTGTATCTGCGAGGTATTCTTCGGATGCTCATAAGGGCGGGAAATCATGGTCTTTGCTTTGAAATAACTCGCTCTTTTATGCTTTAACTCATCGACAATGGTATTTATAAGCTCTACCGCTCTGAAATACAGGGTCTTCTCCGATTCGGCCTTCGAGTACATCACGATCCCGAGCATACGGCGCTCATCCGCCATCCCCTCCTCATCTGTTGACGTTCCGGACTTTGTTCCCCAGACCACTCGGCCGATTTCAAAGAGGGAAAACTCCGGCGCGTAATTTCTGTTTTTATAGACAAGGGGCAGAAGGCTTGCCATCATCGTCCTGCGAAGAATCCCCGTATCCTGCTCGTCGGAGCTTCCGAGAAGCCTTACGTTATCCTCCGGCACGAGCCCGATATCCCGAAGCTCATCCGGATCGCACCAGATCCTTGTATGCACCTCGTGCATGGCATAGGTCTTAACAAGCAGATCCTTGATCTGGTTCTCTTCATAGCGTTTTCTCGTGGTCTGAGCCGGGATCGTCGCGGTTTTCGTCGTCTTGATCTCAAAGTTATCGTAGCCGTAGATCCTTGTGATTTCCTCGACGATATCGGCCTTCATACTGATATCCTTGGTCGCGCGGAAGGACGGCACCTTAACCGAAAAGCTGTCCCCGTCTCTGCTTACGCCAAAGCCCAGAGCATTCAAGGTCTCCTCGATCCGATCTGAGGAAATATCGATCCCCGTATACCGGTCTACAAAGGCCTTGTCAAAGTCTACCGTAATCTCCGGATAGTGGGTCGGATATACGTCCGTTATTCCGGTCACAAACTTACAGTCCGGATCGATATCGGAAAGGAGCTTTGCGAACCTTTTTGCGGCAAGCATCGTCAACTCCGGATCTAACGTCTTTTCATATCTCGCGGAAGCATCTGTTCGCATTCCCAGGCGCTGCGCGGATTTCCGGATACACACACCGTCAAAATTCGCGCACTCTAAAACCACCGAATTTGTATCCTCAACGATCTCGCTGTCTAAGCCTCCCATAATACCAGCTACGGCTACCGGCGTTTCGTTATCGTAGATCATTAAGGTCTCCGGCGTGATCTCCCGTTCGTTGCCGTCCAGAGTCGTAAACGTAAAGCCCTCCTTCGGTGTATCGACAACGATCTTCGTTATTTTATTCCCGTCGAAGGCATGGGTCGGCTGCCCTAACTCCAACATCAGGTAATTTGTCAGATCCGCTAACAGGTTGATCGCTCTGGTCCCGCAGTAGTACAGACGGATCTGCATCTCCATGGGACTGACGTTTTTCGTTATATTCTCTACGCGAAGGCTTGTATACCGGTACGCCAGCTTCGGATTTCGGATCTCTACGTCCACCCTTGCGTCTCCGTCATAGGGGATCTCCATCAGAGGAAGCGGCTTTAAGGGCTTGTGCGTCAGGGCCGCAAACTCTCTTGCCATCCCGTAATGACCCCAGAGATCCGGACGGTTTGTTAAAGATTTATTATCTACCTCAAAGATAATATCCTCGATCGGCATCAGTTCTTTAAGATCTGTACCGTTCTTCCACGACGAATCAAGCTCCAAAATACCGGAATGGTCGTCGGAGATCCCGATCTCCTTCCCCGAGCAGCACATCCCGTTGCTGGTCTGTCCCCTGAGCTTTGCCGGCTTGATCTTGATATCCCCAAGCCTTGCTCCGAGCTTTGCGAAGGCGGTCTTGATCCCTGCTCTGGCGTTTGGTGCGCCGCAGACCACATCAAAGACCTCATCGCCGGCATCGACCTTTAACAGATGCAGATGGTCCGAATCGGGATGCGGCGTACATTCCAGAATCTCGCCCACAACGACACCACTGATATCTTTTCCCTTCAGCTCAACCCCCTCGACCTCCGCCGTCGAAAGGGTAAATCTATGAATTAACTGTTCGATATCCTCGCCACTCAGATCTACAAAATCCCTGATCCAGTTCATTGAAACAAACATTTTTATTCTCCTCCTAATATATACTGATTAACGATTTTCGTTGCCGATCAACCGGACTCGCAAACGCAATTCCAGTACGTTTGCTTTATCAAAAACGGCAATTAATTGCGTTCGCGAGTATAATTATTCCGCCTTGCCTGCTCAAAATTACTTCGTAATTTTTCGCTGTTTGGCTGTCGCCAAATGAAGCCTTCAGAAAACGAACTTATGGAAGCGAGCTTCCAACATTCGGTTTCTTCGTCTTCGCAAGGCTCCTAGCGACTGACAAATTGACTCAGCACATTCAAATCGCCGCTGTTGAAGGCGCGGATGTCCCCGACACCGTACTTCATCATCGCAAGTCTTGTCAGCCCCAGTCCAAACGCGAAGCCGGTATACTCATAGGGATCCTCCTCCGTGTTGATCCCGCCGTATTTTAAGACATTCGGATGGATCATCCCGCAGGGGCAAAGCTCTAACCACCCGGAATTCTTACAGGAGGAGCAGCCGCTTCCGCCGCAGATCAGACACTTGATATCCAGCTCAAAGCCCGGCTCGACGAAGGGGAAGAACCCCGGACGCAGCCTTACGGTAACCTCTCTTCCAAACACCTCGGAAAGCATCGTTTTCATAAAATAGATCAGATTGGAAACGGAGATGTCCTTATCGACCATGATCCCCTCCATCTGGAAGAAGGTGTTTTCATGGCTGGCATCAATCGCCTCATTCCGAAAGCATCTTCCGGGGAAGACGGCACGGATCGGTCTTCCGCTTTCCTTTAGCGCAGGCCCGTATTTTTTTAAGATCGCGTTCTGCGCCGCCGAGGTATGGCTTTTTAACAGCTGATTCGGTGTCGTCAGATAGTATGTGTCCTGCATATCTCTGGCAGGATGGAATTTCGGTATGTTCAGCGCCTCAAAGCAATGGTAGTCGTCAACGATCTCATTATAATCCTCCACGTTAAAGCCCATGGATTCAAAGATATCCTCCAGCTCTCTCTGTACTAACGTGATCGGATGATAGGAGCCGCAGGGATTCCCCGTCGGAAGAGACTCATCATAGCTCTCCGTCATACGGATCAGAAGCTCCTCCTGCTTCTTTAACAGTTCCTCCCTTCTGGCGTCAAACTGCTCTGTCAGCTCCTGCTTGAAGGTGTTGATCATCTGGCCGTATTCCTTTTTCTTTTCGTTCGGAACCTTCGCCAGTTCCTTCATCAGCCCCGAGATCTGTCCCTTCTTGCTCAGGAAATCCAGCCGCAGCTTTTCCAGAGAGTTCTCATCACTGACCTCAGCGAGCTTCTCATCAAACTGTTTCTTGAGCTTTTCGATTAACTCATTCATAATCTTCTCCTCCTTCGTACCGGAAGCATCCGGCGTTTGTTTCCGCCCTCCGGTTACTGATTATTGATATATCGTTTGATATTTTCGATATTTACAACCTTTCCCAGACTTTCCTTAAATTTCTTCGCGCTCTCTTCAGCGCCTTCCTTTTTCTCCTTTTCGGATAGCTCCTGCTCTCCTGCTCCCTGGGCGGTCCGCTCGTAGCTTGGTCTGAGCGTATTCACATCCAGCCCCTCAAACAGGTCCGGATTTTTAGCGTTCTTCTGGTTTACCTGCTTCATATAGCGATGATCCGCCATATCGCTGTTGATCTGCGCTCCCATAAATAAAATGTACATATCAACCAACAGCCAGAGCATCAAAAGAATGATTGTCGCGAGAGACCCGTACATCGAAAAGGTAATCTTTGCGTAATTCAGATACAGACTGAACACCCTGGAAAAGCCGACCCAGCAGATCGTCGAAACCATTGCTCCAACGAGCTGCGTACGGAATTTCTGTTTTTTATGCGGTACCAGGCTATAGAGCAGAACTAACAGAATAAACGCGCTGACGATAAAGATCAGATTCGTATAAAGCTGTCCGAGACTTCCCGAAACCGGAGATTCCGGAAAGAACCTGTCAATGAAATTCAGGATATACTGACCGAAGGCTCCGAACATCGTCTCTACGACCATAACGATCATAACAAAGATCGTATAGAGCATGGACTTCAGACGAAAGATCACGTAATTATAGGGCTCCATGATATGGAACACCTCGTCCAGGCCCTTTCGCAGAGACATCATAAAGCGTGCTGCCGACCAGATCGCCGCGACAGCGGAAACAGAAAGGATCGTTGCCCGGTTATCGTATACCTCGGCGGTCAAAGAAAGGGCAAAGTCCTTAAACTCAGGCGGGATTAAATGCCCTACGCCGTTTAGCACCATCTCCTCCGTTAAGGGCGTAAAGGGGACGATCGAAAAAAGCGCAAGGATAAAAGGAACCGCGCAGATGAACATATAAAACGCCGCCGCGGCGGCATATACATCTACGTGATTCGCGCGAAGTCTCGCGAAAAAAGACTTGAAAAATTTATATATACGGATAATCGCGCGTTTCATCAAACCATTTCGGAAATAAAAAGAGAGAAACTCCCGCTTCTCCCTTTTATCATAGTAGCCCACCCAAAATGCCGGTTCTTGAATTTTGACTCCTAGCCTATGGCCAGGTGGGTAACCGCAATCAAACTTCTGCCTTCCACTACTACAAAAACAACTAAGAAAGGAGTCCAAATGAGGCTTGACATCCGTTTGACAATATAAGAATCCCGTTTAAAGTAATGTAGGTTCAAAATATCAAGAATTATCGGGCACCTCAGGCTGAAAATATTATAAGTCATGGCGGATCAAAAAGCAACTGTTATTCATAAAAACATGATAAAATAATGCGGCAGCGTAACCTTGACTCCCGTTCTCCCGTTTCGGTTGCCGATCAGTTTAAAAGCGACGGATGGAGAAAAATCCTCAATAAAGTGATTTAATGACGGCGACGCTGCGTTTCCCGCCTTGACCTCCACCGGTACAACCTCTCCGTTTTTTTCGATCAGAAATTCGATTTCGTGACTGTCATCCGGCTTGTAATAATGCAGGCTGTAGCCTCTCTTGACAAGACATTCCGCGATGACGTTCTCATACAGCCCGCCTCTCGCGTTTCCCCGAATGGAATTATTCAGGATAGCGCGCTTTGTTTCAAAGCCATAAATCGCAGAAAGCAGGCCGGTATCGTTGATATACAGCTTGAACTGATCCTCATTTTCATTCGCCATCAGCGGAATATACGGTTCATGTATATTATAACAGGCGTTCACCATATTCGAATCCTTCAGCCATTTTACACTCCCTCCGAATTTTCTTCTGGTCTGCCCCTTTTCCACCGTAGAATACTGGAACTTTTTCAGCTCCTTTGCAAGCTGTCTCGGAATCGCGTCATAACACATTCGAACGAGCTACTTTTCCTTCCCTTTGGCGTGCTTAGAAATGTCATCCTGATATTCGGCGATAATATTCTTCTGGATATCAAAAACCCGCCCGAAATCCTTTGATTCCGAAAAATCCGCGACTGCCTCCGGCATACCTCCGACTACCATGTATTCACGGAAAATATTCTCATAGGTCTCGTGCATACTTTCCGGAATCTGTATATCCCTTTCCATATATTCCGAAAGTCCATTTACCGTCTCCTCCGGATAGCCATAGGCCCATAAGAACTCCTCGAAATCCAGCGAGTACATGGTGAACTGTGTCTCATAGCCCACCGGGATCGATGCAGGTTCTTCGACGCCTTCCCCGACATCCTCGCCATAGGCCAATCCCAGAAGAGAACCGGAGGCAATTACATCATACCTTAAATCCTCAGCCAGAAACTTAAGCGCTGTCCTTGCGTTCCCACAGCACTGTATCTCATCCAGAAAAAGCAGGGTATTTCCCGGGATCAACCTGGCCGCAGGAATATTTCCGGTGATACGTTTGTATATTTCCTGCGGTGACAGTTCTCCTGCGAAAATATCCTTAAGCGCAGGCTGCAAGAAAAAATCAATGCTGATTAACGAATCATATTCGTTTTTCCCAAATTCCTGCACGGTATACGTTTTTCCAACCTGCCTGGCTCCTTTTAACAGGAGGCATTTTTTCAAGCCCTCTTTCCGCCGTTTTTCCTTCCATGCCAGCAGATCAGCGTATATTTTACGTTTCAGCAAAAAAAATCCTATTTTAAGAAAGACACAGACTGTATAATTTCTCAAGCACTATAATTATGCCGCAGGGAAGCGGCTTCGTCAACCTTATTGCATAAAATCAGCGCACCATTATTGCAAAAACTGCATAAAATCGGTGCGCCGTTTGTTTTGAAAATGCACGAAATCAGTGTGTATATTTACTGTTTTTTACATATATTCGGTTTTTAACCCTTCAATACCAGCTTCTTAAAAGACTTCTTCCCCTTCCGAAGTACAATGCCATCTCCCGAAAGCTGTTCTTTTGTATACAAAGCATGGATATCGGTGACCTTCTCACCGTCCGCCAGAACTCCGCCCTGCTCGATCGAACGTCTGGCCTCGTTTCTCGTAGGGGCAAGACCGGCCTTGACTAACATCGTAATGATATCAATCGCGCCGTCTTTAATATCCTCTTCCGAAATTTCTGCCGTCGGCATATTTTCCGCATTCCCGGTAGAAAATACTGCCCTTGCCGCGCTCTTTGCGTTTTCCGCTTCCTCTTCACCGTGCACCAGTTTCGTCAGCTCAAACGCGAGGATCTCCTTCGCTTCATTGAGCTTGCTGCCCTCCCAGGAATCCATTTCATTGATCTGCTCAAGCGGCAGGAAAGTTAACATCCGAATGCACTTCAGGACATCCGCGTCGTCCACGTTTCTCCAGTACTGATAGAACTCGTAGGGAGTCGTCTTCTTCGGATCCAGCCAGACAGCACCGTTTGCGGTTTTCCCCATTTTCTTCCCCTCGGAGTTCAGAAGCAGGGTGATCGTCATCGCGTAGGCATCCTTCTCTAACTTCTTCCGAATCAGTTCCGTGCCTCCGAGCATATTGCTCCACTGATCATCCCCGCCAAACTGCATATTGCAGCCGTATTTCCGATACAGTTCAAGGAAGTCATAACTCTGCATGATCATATAGTTGAACTCTAAGAAGCTCAAGCCCTTTTCCATTCTCTGCTTATAGCATTCCGCCCGTAGCATATTATTGACCGAAAAGCAGGCTCCCACCTCCCGAAGCAGTTCGACATAGTTGAGCTTTAAAAGCCAGTCCGCGTTATTGACCATCAGCGCCTTGTTGCCGCCGGACTTAAGATCCTCCTCGTCCCCAAATTCGATAAACCGGCTCATCTGTTCCTTAAAGCAGGCAATGTTGTGATCGATATCCTCCTTCGTAAGCATCTTTCGCATATCGGTCCGCCCCGAAGGATCTCCGATCATCCCGGTACCGCCGCCAAGGAGCGCGATCGGCTTATTTCCCGCCATCTGCAGCCGCTTCATCAGGCAGAGAGCCATAAAATGACCAACGTGGAGGCTGTCCGCCGTCGGATCAAAGCCGATATAAAAGATCGCCTTTCCGTTATTGATCAGTTCCTTTATCTCTTCCTCGTCCGTGACCTGGGCGATCAGGCCTCTGGCCACTAATTCCTCATAAATCTGCATGTTCTCTCCTCTCCATATATTTTGCCATAGGCTACACGCTCGGCAAGGACATAAACAGAAAAAAATAACCGCCCACAGCCAAGGATACGGTTATTTTTTTTAAACCAAATATTTCGGGCTAACCGCTTGCATTACGGATAAGTCCCAGAGGTCACCGGAGGCATTCCAGTGACCTCTGTCTTATAGTCTAGTCATATTAACAAAATCGACATCGAGTGTCAATCCGTATTCTTACAGCTTCGGACCAGCCGCTACAAGAGCCTTGCCTGCGTCGTTGCCTTCGTACTTCTTGAAGTTCTTGATAAATCTTCCGGCTAAATCCTTTGCCTTTTCTTCCCACTCGGAAGCGTTCGCATAGGTATCTCTCGGATCAAGGATTCCGGAATCAACGCCCGGAAGCTCTGTCGGAACCTCAAAATCAAAGATCGGGATCTTCTTCGTAGGAGCCTTGCCTACATCGCCGTTTAAGATCGCGTCGATAATTCCACGGGTATCCTTGATGGAGATTCTCTTTCCGGTTCCGTTCCAGCCGGTATTTACCAGATAAGCCTTCGCTCCGCTCTTCTGCATCTTCTTAACCAGTTCCTCGCCGTACTTCGTCGGGTGCAGCTCTAAGAACGCCTGACCAAAGCAAGCCGAGAAGGTCGGTGTGGGCTCTGTGATTCCACGCTCAGTCCCTGCGAGCTTTGCCGTAAAGCCGGACAGGAAGTAATACTGGGTCTGCTCCGGAGTAAGGATCGAAACCGGAGGAAGAACACCGAACGCGTCCGCCGAAAGGAAGATAACGTTCTGCGCTTCAGGACCTGCGGAAACCGGGTTTACCTTTAATACAATATTCTCGATATGATTGATCGGATAGGAAACACGGGTATTCTCGGTAACGCTCTTGTCAGCGAAATCGATCTTTCCGGCATCGTCTACGGTAACGTTCTCAAGCAGAGCGTCTCTCTTGATCGCGTTGTAGATATCCGGCTCGGATTCCTTGTCCAGGTTGATGACCTTTGCGTAGCATCCGCCCTCGAAGTTGAAAACACCGTTGTCATCCCATCCGTGCTCGTCGTCACCGATGAGCAGGCGCTTGGGATCGGTAGAAAGCGTTGTCTTGCCGGTTCCGGAAAGGCC
>JAFSXN010000001.1 GCA_017444015.1 Lachnospiraceae bacterium
CTTAGTATAAGTGGAACTTAGGAGGAGAGCCTGCAAGAGAAAAATCTACTTAAAGATCGAGGAAGTGGAATTTAACTTTTCACTTCTCCATTTCAAAATGGATTTCAAAATACACTTGAAATTAAAATACCCATATAGTATAATATGCGCTGTCGGTATTGTTGCAAAGGGCTATAGCCAAACGGTAAGGCAGCGGACTCTGACTCCGTCATTTGAAGGTTCGAATCCTTCTAGCCCTGGGCAAAACCACTCAGGAAATGACTCCCGGGTGGTTCTTTTTTTGCCTAAAAGCCAGTATTTATCAGGCTTTGTGAGTAAACGATTTCGAATACATCCCGTTAGATTGGCTAAGGAGCAATCAGAAGAAAATCGGACATAATATCTGATTTTTGAGCATAAAAACGGGTTGGGTCGATTCGATAGTGTATATGATAGTGTATATGGAAATATGCCGTTCTGTTAGTAAACATGCATTATACAGAGGAATTTGACGATATTTATTCCATATTTTTTAATCATATGTCATTGGAAGATTAAATTGGGATTCAAAATCCGGCATCGAAATATAATGAAAACAAAGTATTCTTATGATTGGCAATTGCCTTTCTATTTTTTGCCGTTTAAATTACGCTGGGCTTTTGAATAAATGAAATCCTGCACTGCGATCTTTGGTATTCGCCACTTTGTCCCGATATGAAAAGCTGAAATACTCCCATCTCTACATAGGCGATATGCGTAGTTGCGCCCGATCATAAGCGCTTCTGCGAGTTCTTCTATCGTCATTACATCGTTATATCCTTCTAGCATCTGTTATATTCTCCTCTCTGTAGATAATCTATTTATAGTAATGTTCATATAAAATAGAGAGATATAGACAAACTATGTCCGCGTATGTAAAGAAATATTTTTATATAACATATATGAAAGAAAAATGAGCGAAGGAGGTTCGTTAAAATGCGGGATGAACGTTAGAGGACCGGTGTAACACAATCGGCTTAGTAATACTATTATATGATAATACTATTACCCCCGATTATTCACTCTTTGAGTGTATTAACGAAAAGAGTGAATAATCGGGGGTAAAACTTACTAATCTATGTAAGCAACAAAATATAAACTTAAATATTATATACACTAATAGTTTAGAAGGGATATGAAGTCATGATTGATATTTATAAAGAAGCAAGAGAAAAGCATCTAAATAGCATTTCAACTACAATAACGATAAGAACTTCAGTATTAGAGAAAGAAAGACTTAAGAAGAAAGCTGAAAAAAAGAAAAAGTCTCTGGGACAATATCTGCGGGACTGTGGTCTTGCAGGTCTTGAGAGACGGACAGATCGTGACAGGAAAATGGTCCAGAAGAAGGTTGTTCGAACCGAGTACTTAAACCGTCTAGCCGAACAGCTGAAGACGAATGATAATGAGAACCTGAAAGAAACATTGAGGGAATATCTGGAAACGGAGATTACGGAATGGAAGGAATGAACAGCTTAAATTACCTGCCTTACGGGAATTATACGAACAGGATGGCATTAGAGAATGTTTTACGCTATATCCTGAGAATGGGCAGACACGAAAGCAGGATCAATGAACTTGTTTGCTATGGAGGAATGGGGATCCCTCTTTACGGAACAAAAGAAGATATCATCAATGCGATGCTGTACACTCAAAAGGTCTTCAACATTTCAGCCCGAGGAGGGAGGAGAGCCTATCACGAGGTCTTCAATTTGAACAATGAAACAGCCGAAAAGATTGGAAAAGATCCTGCAAGTATGTATAGATATGCTATGCAATGCTCAGAGATATATTTTTCACATGGATTTCAAGTCGTTTTCGCTGTTCATAACGGAAGCCACGGGACATACAAGGGCTACCATATACATTTTGTCATCAACTCTATCAACTTTGAGACCGGAGCGAAGCGTCATTTTAATAAGAAAGAATTCAGAGAAATCGGGACAGAAATGAGAAATAGGCTCCCACTTGAGGAAAGGATACTAAGCCTTGAGGATATAGATAAGCTTCTCAGAGGTTCTGATTGATTGGCGGGGAGAAATATCCGACATGCCAGATGACATGCCGGATAAATATGGGAATATTTGGTCACGAATTATTTTTATGTTCTATTTTTTCAGTTCAAGTGGGAGAAGTGCTTTATATTATATAACGGAAGTTATTAAATAATGTAACATAATAATAAAAGATGAAGCCTGCTAATCAATAAAGAGATCAAGTAGGTTTCGGAACAATAATAACAAAGAAAGGAAAAATGGTCATGAAGGAAACGAATTTAAAGTCTGATGCCGGAAGAAAGAGGATCCATAATAAGAAGCAGATAACAAAGCATATAATCTCTGCAGTAGATCTGATAGACCGGATCATCCAGAGAGAGAAGGATCCTTGGAAATTGGCAGAACTAGGGAAACTCAGGCTGGAGGTAAAGAAAATATGGCGGAAATAAGAAATATCTCTACGCAGAGCGTTAATGAGTATGGAGACTTAAAGTTGAATTTTAGGACGATTGGAGACATGAAGGCTTTCTGTAGATATGTTCTTAGGGGAAACCAGACGGAAAGACCGTTGTTTTCCCTATCAAGAGGATTTATCAGTTCAACCGATAATCCCGATGAGATATCGTCAGAAATGCAGTCAATACAGGAACTCTACAGGAAGACCAAAGGGATACGTATCCGGGGGGAAATAGCGGTTATTGAGAAAGAGAAACTGGGAGAGGATAAGTTATCAGAGATAAAGGATATAGCGTTTGCATTTGCCGGCTACTATATGGACAGAGGTTATCAGACCGCTTATGGGATCTATGATGCCAAGGACTGCTTTGAAATACGCTATGCAATAAATACAGTAAGTTACGCGGACGGAGCAAAATATCGCCATAACAATGCGGATATTTATGAACAGGAAGAGCAATCTCTTAATACAGTGGTTGCAGATGTCCGAGGCCTTGATATACCAGACGAAGAGCGGTTTGATTTTGAAACTTTAGAATATCATCAATGATCATAAAATCATAGAGACAGATAATTTGTAATATCAAAGGAGGCAGGGCGTATGGAGATATCCATGCGCCCGATAGTCAAGTAATTTAGTAGTATTTCTGATAGACAAGATTTCTTGACTTTTATATAATAGAACAAGATAATTGTTTGTTGGAGGTCAAAAAATGGCTCTTTACGAAAATGATATAGTCCGCCTTCAAAAGTATTTACCACAACTACGTAAATGTGCCGGTCTAAGTGCGGAAGAACTCGGTAAAAAGCTGGGTGTGACCAAGCAGGCTATAAGTGCTCTTGAAGCATATAAAGATAAGATGATCTCCAAAGTGCATTATATAGCACTTCGTTCTGTTATTGACGATGAATTATTGAAACAAAAGCAAAATATTAACCTAAGGGATTGCTATGATCTGGTTTTTTCTGATCCAGATTTCTATAAGAAGTATGAGGAGAAAATTGAATATACCATAGGATTGATAATAGAGGATATTAAAAAGCAGAAAACAAAGGGCACCTTAAAAGAGTCAGCAAGCTGTTTTGTTAGAACTACAGAAGAAACCATTAAAATGGGAGGCACTGCTCATTTTGTATTTCCGGAATATTTTTCTTCAATTAATAATTATCCTGAGAAGGAGCAAGAGGAACAACGTGTAAATGATAGCGTGTTATTATTTAGCGGGATCCCAAGAGCATCTGAGTCGGCGAAAGAAAAAAAGTGGCTTTCGGAGATGCTTAATTCTGCTTCAAAAGATGTTATGCCTCCAAAAAAAAAACAGGTACAGGATAAGACTCCGGGGCTTCAGAAGACAGGGCAAGCACAACTGGATAGTAATACGGAAGACTTGCACCATAAGAAAACTACACGGAATCATTATAATCGTAAAAAGGCTCTGTCAGAGCCACCTGCTACATCAAATGTCATTAATGAGCACGATGAGTATGAGCCTTCGCATACAGTAGTCAAACACCAGGACGCAGAGACTATAGACGCCTCGAATAACGAAAGAGAATCCGAAGAGAATGATGATAACAGTATTATCTATAGCGTTACAGAAGGGCTTGAGAAATGCCTGAATGATAAAGGAAAGGTAGACATTGAGTATATTTCACTGATCACAGGGAGAGATAAAGACAACGTAATTGACATACTGAAGGGGAGGATATATCAGAACCCAGATACTTGGAACCAAAATAAATATGAAGGCTGGGAGATAAAAGAGGTTTATTTATCAGGAGATCTTTACAACAAGAAAATGGCCGCTGAAGGAGGAGGGGAGCAGTTTAAAGATAACCTGGAAGAAATCAACAAAGCGATGCAGTATGACTTTAATGATGAAAACATCAGTCTCGGGAATCCTTGGGTATCACCTGAGATTATTCAGGCGTTCATTAAGTACTATATCAATGGGATCAATCTACAAAATGACGATATAAAGAAAGACGAGATAACTAACACTTGGAGAATTGAATGGGGTCATATTTGGAAAAGGAAAGGCCAGAAGTTCAACAAGCATAAGGATATTTTTCTAAAACTTTTGGCAGATGCCCTGAATAATCGAAACTCCAATGAACAAAATTCTAGAATACCAGATCCGGATAGATATTTGGAAGAACGGAACGCATTAGATCAGATATTTCGATGTTGGATAAAACAGGAAAAAGAAAAAGGGTCGGAAAGCGATAAATATATTGAACAGTATATGCGTTTCTTCTTATTATTTCGAAAGGGATCATACGACGGAAGTATCCTGCAGCATGAATCAAAGATAGAACTGCGTGATTATCAAAAAAATGCTGTAAGTAGAATCCTATTTACAAAAAATGTGTTGCTGGCACACGATGTTGGTTCGGGGAAAACATTAATTATGATAGCTGCTGCAATGAAGCTGAAGAAGATTGACCCCTGCTGTAAAAGTATGTTTGTGGTGCCAAACAATATTACTGGACAGTGGGAGCGTATGTTCCTTCAGATGTATCCAAAGGCGAAGGTTATTGTTTTAGATTCTAAGAGCTTTTCAAAAACCAAACGAAAGAAAGTGCTAGATGAGATAAAGACAAATGATTTTGATGGGATCATCATCTCTCATAGTTGTTTTGAAATGATTTCTGTATCAAAAAAATATAAAATACAATTATTGAAAGATGAATTAATTATTCCTTACAGTATTTACAGTAATTACAGAAAACTTAATGAAAAAAACCCGAATCTTAAGAGGCTGATCATCTCAATATTAAAAGAGTTTGAGGACCTTCATTATGATTGGACAACCTTAGTGGAGAGGTATGATGCTATGATATTTGCAAAATCTGGCAGAATAGGCCAGAACTTCGATCATAATGCTTTGGAAGAAATGGAAGAGCTTTGCTTCGAACAATTAGGGATTACTCGGTTATTTGTTGACGAAGCACACAATTACCGAAACTTGGAGATAAATACAAGGTATAAGAATGAAATAGGGATTCGCACAAAAGGAGCTCGAAAATGCAAAGATATGTATCAAAAGGTTCGGTATATTCAAAGCATAAATAATGGCGGCGGCGTGGTGTTTGCAACGGCAACCCCAATCACTAATTCGATCACGGATCTTTATATTATGCAATACTACCTACAAAAAAAATTACTTGAAGAAAGGCATCTTTGGAGTTTTGACGCTTGGGCAGCTGCGTTTGCTAAAGAGAAATTTGAATGGGAGGTGGATGTAGACGGAAGGGGGTACCGACAAACAACACGATATTCTGAATTTCAAAATATAAAACTACTGTCTTCTTTTGCAACCCAGTTTATTGATTTTCATAATACGGAAAATGAAGTTGAATTGCCCAAGTATAAGGGATATCAGGACATCCAGGTTAATAAGACAGAGGCGTTGAGGGACTATTTTGATGAAATATCCGCCAGGGTTGATCGGATAAGGGACCATTTACCATCAAGTAACGATAATATGCTGAAAGTAACCACAAATGGGCGACAGGCAGCGCTTGACCTAAGGCTCGTAAATGAAGAATCACCTTTTTCTATGGAATCCAAAGTATATTATTGCACGGAAAAAGTCTATGAAATTTATAGCAACACGGAAAGTGACAGAAGTACCCAGCTTATTTTCTGCGATCTTGGGGTTCCAAAGGAAGGATTTAATATCTATGATGAGTTGAAACGCCTTTTGATTGATAAAGGCGTTGATGAAAATGACATTGCTTTTATTCATGATGCTGAAAAAGAAGACGAAAAAGAAAAGCTATATGACTCTGTAAATTCCGGGGAGATTCGAATACTGATAGGTTCTACCCCCAAACTTGGAATGGGGGTTAATGTACAGAGCAAGTTGATAGCTCTTCATCATTTTGATGTTCCCTGGCGGCCATCCGATATGACGCAGAGAGAGGGAAGAATACTTAGACAGGGGAACGCTAATGAGGAGGTCGAAATATACAGATATATCACAGAGGGTAGTTTTGATGCCTTTTTGTGGCAACTACTTGAAATAAAGCAGGGGTATATTTCTCAATTCCTATCCGGAACAATAAGAGAAGATGAAAATGTAGAGATTGATAAAGTAATCCTGACCTACGGAGAAGCAAAAGCTCTTGCAACTGGAAACCCCAAAATGAAGGATAAAGCGGAATTGCTTCAGAAATTAAGAACTTATCGCTATCTGCAACAGAGGCATGAAAATAAGATCTCGGAATATCAAAGCAAATTATTCAGCAATGAATTAAAATTAAAAAAGTTAAGAGAAAATATTCCTAAATATGAATTGGACTACAAGCTGTATAAAAAACAACAACAGAACGAAAAGCAGAACGAAAAAAATATTATCGAAAGCATATTTGAAATATTAGAAGAAGAGCGAACAGGTGAGCAAATATCCGTCTTCGATTATCAAGGCTTTCAGATCATTTTACCAGAGGATGCATCGCAAAATAATCCCTATATTTATTTTCGCGGGGCGTATCAATATACTATCCCTCTAACAAGAACTGTTACCGGAACTATAAACAAGATTGATAGGCTCTTGAATGGGCTTGAAAAAAGAATAAGCGATAGTAAGGAAGAATGTCAAAAATTAGAGAGCTATCAAAAGGATATTGAGAATGATCTTTTGAGAGAAATAGAACTTGAGTATACAAAAGAAGTAATCAAACTAGAAGAGCAGATTAACGAGTTGGATAGGGAAATAGAGGCGGAAAGTAAATAATGAAAATCTTGTTAATAACGGAAAATATGCACATTATGGGGAGGGGCTAAAGCTCCTCCTGCTCATCGTCTTTTTCATATTCGAAGAGTTCCCCGATATCGCACCCGAGGATCTCGACAAGCCGTTCAATGGTATCAAAGCGAATCTGAGTAGTCTGGTTTTCTATGACTTTATTCAGATTCTGGTAACTCAAACCCATTTGCTTATATAGCCAATATTTTGTATGACCCTGCTCTTCCAGCAGCTCCTTTATCCTCAACCGCAGCATATCTTCAACCTCTTTCAATGAAATTATAAAAAATATCCCACGGATAAATGAATAATGGATACAATATCTAATGGATAGATGATATAATAAAGGGAGTCCGGATGATCTTGCTCATATATATGCACTATTAAAAGAAAATTGAAATTTTTCCATAGAATGACAGGAACTGTCATTGCCAGTTGATATAATGTTTTTTATCAGATGTACAATATGGGATTACGTGAAAGGCGGAAGAGGTTATGGATACATTAAGAACAACTTGTATACATGATATCAGTACCATTCTGGATCTATATAATAGGTTACTTAAGATAGGTTCCTTAGAGGCGATTGACTGTGATCATCTGATTTCAACTTGGAATTATGACAAAAGCTTGGTCAATGAAATCATAGCGTATATTAATTCGACGGCACATAAGCAAAGTATAATCAGACAGATGGATTACAAATTCAGGGCAAATTCTGTGGAAAAGATCATGCTCCCTGATACTGATCTATTAAATGTACTGGAAGGGTCTCCTTACGGTGGTCTTCTTGAAGATGATCTCAGATTGAATATAGAAGAGCTTGAAAAAGTACTCAGTTCGTATGATATAAAAGGTTATGTAAAGGAAATTGGAAAAGGTCCGGCTGTCACCAGAGTATTAATCTCTTTAGAGGAAAGTACCAGAAAAACGAAGTTATGGCGCTTTTTTGAGGATATACGTGAGAGGATGGACCTGTTAGATATCAGAATGGAGGCACCTGTAAAGGAAGGATCCACTTTTGCTTTAGAAATACCGAACAAATCCCTTCAAACAGTTTCTTTACGGGATGCTTTGGAAAGTGAGGAGTTCAGAAATTCGTCGGTTACCTCATTTATAGTAGGCAAGGATGTAAATAACAGGATCGTTATCCATGATATAGCTAAATTGTCCAATATTCTTATAGCTGGGAACACTGGCTCCGGAAAGACAATGTTCCTCCATTCGTTGATAATGAGCCTTTTGTTTAAAGCAATTCCTGATGAAATAGGATTGCTCCTTATAGACACAGGGGTTGTGGATCTGGCTGTTTATAATGGGATTCCGTACTTGATAACACCTGTAGTATACGAACCGCGAAAAGCAATCCTTTCGCTTGAAAAGATCGTTAGTGAAATAATAAGCCGATATGAAGCCCTGATCCAATTTAATGCTAAAGATATAGCGAGTTACAATGAAAAAATCTCCCTACAATTTACAACGGGTACAACCCCTGAAACTCAATGGAAGATGAAGCGGCTGATTATTGTTATAGATGACCTACATGATCTTATGATGTACGGAAGCAGAGAGGTCGAGTATTGTATCAGTTTAATCGCCCAAACAGGTAAGGCAGTTGGTGTAAGCGTGGTTGTGGTAACGAATCACCCGAATACTAGTGTGATCACACAAACAATCGACCTCAGCCTTTCAAGCCGTATTGCATTTTGTGTTTCTTTTGAAGTAGACTCTCAAACTATATTGAATACAAAAGGGAGTGGATGGACTAAAGACGGGGCAGATATGTTGCTCGGGAATGGAGATATGCTGTATTTTTCCCAAAATACAGATGCACCAATGAGAATACAGGGTGTTTATGTATCCGATGAAGAAATAGAAAGAGTTGTAACCTATTTAAAGGATCAGGATCTATAGGTTTTGATCTCTATCGGCGGGCAAATATCGCACGATGTCTTTAATATCACAGCCTAATATCTGGCATAGATCGTTGAGGGTGCGGGTAGAGACGTCCCTGTTATGTTTGAGACGGTTCAAGGTACTGAAAGAGATATGGTGATTCTTCGTAAGCGTATACCAGTTTTCCGAAGATTTTTCAAGCGTAGCCCAAAACGGCGAGTAATCAATCATAGAAGGAGACCTTACGGCAGTTAAAAAAGATGGATATTTAGCGTATTTTTAACCATAACGAAAATATCAGTGACAATATATGTCTATGATAGGATGTATATTGCAACTTGAATATATTCCTAAAAACGAATATAATTGGAAGAAATCTGGAAAGAATAGATAACTATGGAAACTAATAGGGATTCAGGCGATAAAATAGAGCGGGTACTGGGGATTTACTCGAAGCTGATGAGTGGAGCAGTCATCAATAAAGCAGAAGAGGCTCTCACTTATGGCGTCAATGAGAGGAGTATCCAACGCGACATAGACGATATACGGGATTATCTGGAATCCAGCGAAGCGGAGGATATTGTAAATTCTGTTATCTATGACCGCTCTGTTAAAGGATACCATTTGGAACAGATATACAGGCTGAAGCTCACAAACCCTGAGATCCTCGCTATCTGTAAGATACTTTTAGACAGCAGAGCGCTTCCTAAGAAGGAAATGAAAGAGCTATTGGATAAGCTGGTCGAAAGCTGTGTCCCCAAGGAAAATCAAAAGCTGGTATCCAATCTCCTGAAAAATGAGAAATTCCATTATGTTGAGCCGAGGCATAAAACGAATTATCTTGAAAATCTTTGGACGATCGGGCAGGCAATAAGACAGTGCCGGTATATTGAATTCAGTTATAAGCGGCTTAAGGATAAGAAGACCGTAAGGCGCAAGGTCCAGCCGCTTGCGATCATGTTTTCGGAGTATTATTTTTATCTGACGGCTTTTATTGAGGATGAGGAAGTCCGAAAGGACTTTGACGTTATCAACGATTCCTTTCCGACCATATATCGGCTTGACCGGATCAAGAATCTGACGGTAACAGATGAGACGTTTCACATACCTTACAGCAGCCGTTTTGAGGAGGGGGAGTTCCGGAAACGAGTCCAGTTTATGTATGGAGGTAAGCTGAAAAAGGTAAAGTTTACGTATTCAGGGTATGACATAGATGCTGTTCTTGACAGGCTCCCTACAGCAGAGGTTATATCCGAAGAAAACGGAATATATACAGTATCAGCGGAAGTGTTTGGAGATGGGATCGATATGTGGCTGAGAAGCCAGGGCAATTTTATTGGTATGATTAATCCGTCGTAGCTAACCAATGATAATAGCTGGAGAGATTGTTTATGTCTGAATTTATGAATGAAACGGAATCATTAGTTGAATCTGACAAGAGAAATAAAGCATTGAAAATATTGAAGGATTGGGCAGAATCAGGCGACCCGGAGGGAATGTTTGAATATGGCAATATTTATCAAACATGTAGAAATGGCAATGATGAGATAGTTGATGATTGTGAAGCAGCAAAGTGGTATAAGAAGGCATTGGATGCCGGTTTTGATATAAGAAGATTTACTAAGCTTTTTTGCCGTGCATTTCTTGACATAAGACCAGATGAAAGGTTATTCCATATAACACCGTATGTTGATATTTTGGACATATGCGAAAACTTTGCAGAATCAACCAATGATTATGATAGCGCTATGTATATCGGGGATGTATATAGAGAGTTATCGGCTAGTATGACCGATGATTTAGATATGGAATATGACTATTACAAAGAAAAAAGACAAGTAAAGTTATATAGAGACAAAATACAAAAATATTATAAAAAAGCTGAACGTATGTATGAAATCGCTGCTGAAAGTGGGATTGATGATGCGATAAAGGAAATAAAGGCGATAAATGGCATATTAGCTCTTTACGACGACCATCTGGACTTAAAGAAACCTAAGAAATATTTGAAATGGGCGAAAAAAGGATTTGAAATGGGAGACCGTGACAAATACTTGTTTAAAAATATAGCCTACACATATGACGAATTATCAGATTATGAAGAAGCTTTTCAATGGTATATGAAGGGAGCTCAAGAGGGAAATGAGGCGTGTCAAGATGTTCTTGAAAGATATTCATATGATATAGAAAACTATGTACGAGATAATAAGGGCAGTGATGCCTTCCATAAAGGAAATAAATACTATAAATATGGAATGAGTAAAGAGAGGCAGGATTGGGACAATGCATATAATGCATTTTTAGAGGCAGATAAGTTGGGAGATGTAAGAGCAACTGTAAAATTGGGAAATATGTACAGAGTACTCCGTAATGGGAGCTGTTATGAAGATAATGAAGCAGAGGCTGTAAAATGGTATACAAAAGCAATACATTCTGGAAAAATATGTGCTGAGGAACAAATTGCTCCTCTTATCATGAAGGTTGAGGATTTCTTTGATGAGGTATTTGGCTTTATGTATGAAGGCCCGAAGGATATAACACTTTATGAAGAAATATTAGAGTTTTGTAAAGAGTGTTTTGAAAAGAATCAAGATCAACTTAGGTTACTACGTATAACCAACTTAACTAGGTTGTAATAGAAGGGTGTAGTACACCTGGGATAAGGGTTTAGGTAATAGATAAATGGTGAAAAATAATGAGTTGGAAAATTGGATCATTTAATGTATGCAATATGATAAGAAACAACGGGATCAATCTTGATGTTATTGCAAAGATAATTGCTAATGAAAAGTTTGATATTATCGCACTTCAAGAGGTTCTTGATAGTGGAAAAATATTAGATGGCGGAATGGGTAAAAAGATCAAAGGAGAAGCTGCTGAATATGAAGATTGTCTTTTAAGGCGTCTTCCCGGATATATGATGCGTTGGGGTGCATCAAATGTAAAGAAAAAAAATGTTGAAATGACAAAGCAAGATAAAAGGGGAGAAGGTTACGCCTTCCTATGGAATACAAGGCGGGTAGAATTGGCTAAACATATTACACCTTCCGGTGAGAAGGTATTTAATCCTAGAATTTGGGGACAATATAGCTTAAAGAGGGCTGATGCTGTCCGCCATTTAATTCGTGATCCATTTTATGGACGGTTTAAGTTGAAAGGATTACGACAGGAAATCCGACTTATAACGACTCATATATATTATGGTTCTCAATCTGAAGACGATATCGACTTGAGAAAGAGAGAATTAAATATCCTTGCAGGTGCTATTTATCCTAGACTTCATGATATGGAATATGGGATTAATACACCTGCAACAACAATACTTTTAGGGGACTATAACCTTAATTTAAGAGATAGTAAAGTTGGTCGTGCTTATATGCCAGATGTAATTATTGTAGATGAAAATGGTATGGTGAAGAGCGCAACAGATATTCTGGTCGATAAAAATGTTAGGACATTCTCTACAAGACAAAGCCAATTATCTACATTAAGTACGGGTAATGAAGAAAAGTATAGTAATAATTATGATCATATAACATATGAAACCAGTATAGGAGGGAATCATCGGGCACATGATGGAGACGCTATATCAAATCCCCATGCTATTATAGTAAACGAATTAAGTTTCTGCACAAAAGCAACACTTTAAGCTGCCATAGCATCTGAAAAAAAGCATTTGAAACTGCACAGTTTTTTGAGCTGTTCATTGGGTTCAGAAAAACCTTTAAAGTATTCATCCATTGTGTCTTTCAAAATGCTTTTGGACGAAAAATATCTGTTATGCGTTTTCTCTCTTCTTGCGATGCGCCATACCTGTTCAATGGGATTCAAGTCAGGAGAATACGGCGGGAGACACATATAATCCAACGCATTGCGGATATCAGAGTATTCAGGCGTTTCCTCTGTCCAAATGAGACGGATCGCTTTCTTGTGCCAAGGTGCATTGTCCAAGATTATGCAGTATTTTTTTCCGTCTTCCAGTGGTCTTGAGCCAATGAAATCGCGCATTGATTGTATTACGGTCTCATAGTTGAACCAGTTGGGCTCTGTCATAATAAGCTCTCCAGTTTCAGGGATAACAAATCCACTATAGGATACATTGTTCTTTCCCGGTTTCGACATTACTTTTGGTTCAGATCCTTTCAGAGCCCATTTCCGGGTAATGGTAGTTTGGGCTTGAAAATGTACTTCATCCTGGAAAACAGTTACTATGTTTGGATTCTCAGAGACTTCCTTCATTTTTTTTTAAATTCTTCACGAGCCTCGTTATCGGGGTTTTCAAGCGAAGGATATGTCTGTGGCCGGATTAGCGAAAACCCCATTTTGTGCATAAGAATCTGACAGGCTCTGACGCCAAGATCTACACCATAGTGGTTCCTTATGTATTCCGACAGCGTGGGACCGTCCCAGACATGGTATCCATGTTCTTCTGGATCCTCTTCGACAACAGCTCTTAATTCTGATAGCTGATCGTCGGAAAGCTTAGGAGCACGGCCTTGCTGCTTAACAGCTTTTAGCGAGTCCCAACCCTGCTCATCAACCTTAGTGACCCAGTCATACAGCACACGGCGACTGTCTCCGGAATATGCAG
This sequence comes from Lachnospiraceae bacterium, assembly GCA_017444015.1. Lineage (GTDB taxonomy): Bacteria > Bacillota > Clostridia > Lachnospirales > Lachnospiraceae > UBA2868. The sequence goes on from JAFSXN010000001.1 coordinate 13,713, forward strand.
ACAGTTCCTCTGGCGTCATTCCGCTTAATATGAGGTTTACCATAGAGACTCGATGGACGAATTTATTATCTGCACTTTGAGTTACAATTTCTTTTCCCTGAGCCAAAAGCTCTTCAGGATTATTTATATATTGGCGTCTTCTCATATTATTCACCTCCGCCAATAGTATACATCGTTTTAATCCAAAGTGCAAATATTTAATTCGTTTACTATAAGATATGTGATTTACCGATTAATATAGATTTTGAGACTTATAGAAAAAAGGTTTCGGACCATTTACCAATATGTATTGAATTGAATTATAGATAGAATAATATTACAAGAGGAGAAATATAATGGATAACGAATATTTAAGCGGAAATAATGAATTAGTAGTAAACGAAAAAGGTAAAAAAGAAAACGTTCATACTGAAAGCGAAAGATTGAGAGCTGCTTATGCACTCAATATGTGTACGGTATCCGTGTCGCAGATTATAGATTATAATGATGGCTACATTCTGGAACAAGAGTACGATGCTATTTTGAACAATTTAGATTTGAATCGAATCATTAAAGATGATGCTGATGCACTATTAAATATTTTAACTGAGCTACTGGATACAATAACCTTTTTTAGAATACAAGAAATAAAAAAAGAACAGATTGAAAAGAAATATCAACAACGTATGAAAAATGCTATATGGTCAGCCATACCGAGTCTAAGTTTGGTTGCATTAGGTAATCCGATTGCTATTGCAACGTCAATTATAACAACTGTCGGTACTGGCTATATGAACTATAGGAAAGAAAAAGCAAATGCTTTAAATGATAAAGCCGATGCTGAAATAGAATTACAGATCACGGCCATAGAACAGTTTAACGCATTGAGGAGAGAACTTTTCACAACGGCGTGGAGACTTGCTAAAGAGTATGATTTTGACGATAAATGGCGGCTTACGGAAAAACAGATTAAACAATATAACGCAATTCTCATGGATAAGGACGAATATCGTAAGTATGCCAGATTAGAGGCAATAGCTGATAGATTTGAAGCTTATCCGCCTTTCTGGTATTTCTATGGGCATACGGCCAATTATATTGCAGAAACAGCTACAGATCAAAATGTTAAAAAGAGATATAAGGAACGTGCAAAAGAACATTTTGAACACTATGATCGTATTCAAGATAATAATATTCTCAGAGAAGATCAGCTGACTGCTTCGTTTGCATTAGAATATATTGATCTTTTATGGGAGATGTGGAAATTAGACAAAAAGGAAAACAGAACCAAGGAGCGGATTGATAAAATTGAAAATCTTCTGAATCTTGCAATAGAAAAGGCGGGGAACTCGTTTGATATCCTTCAGCTTTGCGCTATTTCTTGTCTGAAAATTGGTAATACAAGCTCTGCGGCAAGGCAACTTAAGATTCTGGTAAATGAAGGTTATAATGTTCCAGCTAATGCAAGATTGTTAAGCCGTATTTACACGAGTCAATTTCTATTCTCTAAGGATGATAAAGAGGCCGATGCTGCTTATGCGGAGTACAAAGTCTTAGAAGCAACAACAGATGCGGTATATCTATTTCCAATTCCGGATAAGCGCCCTCAAGATGCAGGGTTAGAAGATCGGTCATTGCAAAAGAAATATGTGGAAGAGCAGAAATATTATTTAAAGAAAAGTTACAGATTTGCTATAAATAGTTATATAAAAAAGTGTATAAGTGAATATAATAAGCTTTGGCCAGTGCCATATCCTAACCAATCCTATGACGATGAATTTTTTGATTATACTGTTGAGTCGAAGATAAGGCGGGATTCCGAAATGGAAAATGTATTGAACGGAGATTCCCACTCAGAATATGTTAACCGGCTCTATAATTCTTTATTTCGGAAAAATTACCTAGATCTGCTCAACAATATGATGCGTTCGTTGGATGAATTGTCATTTTTCCGGGATTATGAGGATAAGGATGATTTAGTTTTAATAATACGGAGAAGAATAGTTAATACCCGCAATGAGTTGAAAGAATTTCAAAACAATCTGCGAGAAGGGAAGTTTTCATTTGAAAAATATAAGGAAATTCAAGAGAGCATATCTTTTCAGGCATTTACAGAGGAATTTTTTAACGGAGTAAAATCAGTAATTATGGATCGGATAGATGATGCAGATGAGTTGTGTGAAAATGACGAAATATCTGTTATGAGCTATCTTGACAATGCTGAGATAGAGTTAAAAGATTTCTGTCGTAACCAAAATTTGGAGGACCCTGAAGAATATGATAAATGGGGGAACAGACAGATTGACATCCCAAATGAAAATTACTATTTCGGATATAGTATCTTAGGGGATGATATGATCAAAGAAGACGAACAAAAAAATAGAAAAGAGAAAATGTTGAAGGCTGTAAGACAGGCAGCATCGGGAATTACTCACTCAAATGATGATATCGAGCTGCTTATTACGGGAGAGCCTAAATTTGATATGTATTTTAAAAATGTTAAATTTGGCGGAGCCGGTCTAAAACCAAATATTATCGCAATTATTGACGATAAAACAAAAAAAGATTATGATATGCTCCTTGCATACAATGGATTTATTATCGTTGATAAGAATAAAATCAAGCGCACAAAAGATTATCGCCTAATGAACTATATTACACGCGGCGATGCAAATGAGTTAGGTATAGGATGGCCGGATAAGTATGCTAATCCAAATGTAAATATAGCTAATTTATATGATTTAGTACAGCAGCTGGTCGAGATACAAGAAAAGGTTTAATCTTGACTCAATAGGTTTAATGAAAGGAAAAATCATATTATGGAAAACAATTACAAAGAGGTTATTTCAAACAAAAAAACAGAAGCAGACAGGCTTATGACGAAAGAACAGGTTTCAAAAAGCAATGCTGCTATTCATACCGCTTCTATTGCATCAGGAGTTGCCGGTGTAATTCCTATTCCAGTTGTAGATGCGGTACCTATTACAGCAGCACAGGTTACTATGGTGCTTGCATTGGGGAAGATTTTTGATAAAAAAATAACGGAATCTGCCGCCAAAGGTATAATTGGAGCTGCAGCAGCTACTTTTATAGGGAGGAATGCAGTGAAACTGATACCGATTGCTGGATCAGTAGTTTCGGCGGCAGTCGCTGCAGGGGTTACTGAAGCAATAGGCTGGACAGTAGCTGTTGATTTTGCCAAGGAATCCAGAAAAGATCGAGAATATGACAGTAAGGCAGATGGCGATATAAATGATAAGGAAACCGCTGAGGCAGCAGAGGTTTCAGAAAGAGACACGTTAGTTATGAGGGCGGATGAATATATTTCGGGAGAAAAGAAGCGTAAAGAGAATAAAGATGATTATAAAACCTTGTTAAGTGAGATAGATAAAATGGTACTCAATAATCCTGATGACAAGGAATTGGCCGAAAAGTACGATGAACTTATGAAGGTTTGACTGCTTCAGTCATAATAATGTATTATTTTTATAATATATATCACGATATACTACTAGTCAACATGGCGGCCATACCATTTTTTGCTGCCATCTCCAGCCAAAAACAAAATCATTGCCCAGGGTGACAAATACTGTCTTTGTAGTTTGGTATAGTGATAGTTGCAAGGGGTTTGTCACTTTCCGGTTTTTTGATCATATATTATAAATGTGGAAGATGTTATAGAAGAGCCGAGAAATGAGTCTGGTTTCAAAAGAAAAGAGATTCAGCAGGAGCAACCTTGCCTTTTTATCGGAGTGCTTGCAGGTTATGCTCAAAATGATAGGTTTGTGGTATGAACGATTTACTGAAATAAGTACGATGGAGGTAGGTGTATATTATGAGAAGAGAAGAGTTATTCATGAACTTGATGCAATTTTGGCAGATCTTGAGGAGAAATACTGCTCGGATTATAGTGAAGATACGCTCAAATTATACAAAGATTGTACCAATGATTTTCGGATCTTTGTGGATAAGATCAAGCTATCCGATTACTCGGTTGACAAGATTATAGACTGTTTGTTGGTTTTACAGATTGTATATAAAGAGAGATCAGGTGGTGCAGGAGACTGGCAGATTCAAAATAGGCTATCCTTCAGCATTTTCTACAGATTGCAATTGATTTTCTTCAAAAAGGGACGTGATACGATGGAATACCTTAAGGAGCAATATCTTAAGGAAAAGTCTAGCGAAACAACCTGGACGCTTGTGGATGATATGGAAACAGAGGAATACCAGCATACGGCGGAAGCAGAGGATAAAGAGCCAGATCAATCACATGATGATCTTGAGTCAGTCTTATGGCCTGTGTCAAGGGAGGATGCCATCTTATTGGAACAGTTAGTAGGCCCCCTTCCCGAACTCGATAAGTATTTACGGCCAGAGGTATTTTGATGGTGATTGAAATGACAGTGCTGGCTATACTCTGTGCTTGCTGTAGATAGGGATGCGCCTTTCAAAGATAATGGTTTTGCCGAGGGAAGTCGCCTCATTGGATGGTTGCTAAAAAGCGAAAAAATAATAGCAAGGAGTGTATGACAAAATGATGTGGGAAGAATTGGTATCCGATGACATAACGAAATACTGGAGAGAGACTGGATTTGAACCATCAGACGCATTAAAAGCTTATCTGATTTATGATTCCTGTCTCTATATTAGACAGAGATGGGAGGCTTTCAAAGAACTTCTCCCCTGCATCCGGGATGATGTATTGAGGGGGCAGATCGAGGCTGTGCTTTCAGACGAGGAGGAATCCTGCAAGGAAATACAGAGGAATGACGGCAGCTATATATATGAGCTTACGCTCTTTGAAAACGGGGCAGAGAACGAAGGAAACAAAACAGGATACTTTAAGGATTTCGATAGCGCTGTCCATTATGCCCAGCTTTATATCGATCAGTATCTGAAAGACGATCCGAGGTATAGGGGTTTATACAGTTATAGTATTACGAGGATGAGCATATATCTTGAAAAGAAAGCGTCATTAGATGACTATAACGATAGTTGGGATACGATCTATTTTGACCATAATGACGAGATTATCAGGGTGACAGATGTTGTCTATAAGATCACTGAAAAATTTGATCCGGAAGACCTGTTTTATGAGAAATATTATGATATTCCGAATCCGTTTAAAAGAGGCGATATCCTGGTGATCAAAGAGAAGCTGCCGTATACATACGATTCCTGGTCGTTTAAACAGGATGTATATTACTTTGTAAAGAGAGCGGAAAAGCCGGATTATGAAGCGGACGCAAGTGATATTGGACTCAATACGGAATATTTCGACCAGAGATGCGGGAGGATATTTGATGTGGATCGTCCTATAAACCCTGTCCTCTTTCAGTATGCTGATTTTGATCTACAAAACTTCGATTATGATGACCCTGCCCAGCTTGCGATGGCTTATATATCCATACTATTAAAAGGGGAGAAGGGCGTATGTATGCAGATGATACAGGACGCCTGTAGGAGCCTTCGGGAGACAAATGAGGAGAAAAACAAAATCCCATGTTACTCCCATAAATATAAGATACGTCAGCCTTATTATGGTTGGATTCCAGTGTGATTCTTAATGAAGGCTGACTTTAAAATAAAATATAGAATTTCAAAGGAATAAAGTAGAAGTTTCCGATTTCGATCGGATACAATAAATGTAATTTAGGCTCAGGCTCGACTGCCTGAGCCTTTTTGCGGGAAGGAGGGACGATGAAGAAGATCATTCAGATCATCATAAAAATATTGATCGGAGGTTAGGATGGGTCACACAGAAAAACAGAAGCGTGAGATGGGGAAGTTTCAGGACAGTGATATGCGCCGCGCTGTCATTATGAAAGTAAAGAACGAGATAAGGGGGCATAAAGAAGCGATGCTCATCAGAGAGAAAGATGATATTTATGAAACGGCGTATGAAAACCTGACGAAAGAGTTGATCTATGGGGTCCTCACAGAGATCATCCCGACAGTCAGGTATGAGGAGCTGGTAAAGCTCAATGCGATGGATCGTCCCATAGAGGCGTTCTACTCAACTTGGGTAAGGAAAGAGGACAGGTGCTTTCGGGAGCTGAGTACCCATATCCGGAAAACGCTCCGGAAGATGAAGACAGCTTAACAGTAACGATTAAATATGCAGTACCAACGAAGGGGATCATTATTTGTATCACGATGAAAGGGCAGGGTAGAGTTCCTGCCTGTTTTTTAATTCAGAAGGAGGAAGAAGTTATGTCAGCAGCAGTAGAGACAATGTTTTATGTGAGAGAAAAGCCATGGCACGGTTTAGGAACGATGGTCAAGGAAGCGCCTGCTTCAAGGGATGCACTTCGACTCGCAGGACTTGACTGGAATGTTATGCAAGAGCCAGTTTATACCAGCGGATATAAAGAGATTCCGGGATATAAAGCAAATGTCCGTGATCGTGACAGAGAAGTATTAGGGGTTGTATCAAATCGTTATAAGGTCGTTCAGAACTGGGAGGCATTTTCTTTTACAGACGAGCTATTAGGAGAAGGTGTCCGTTATGAGACGGCAGGGTCTTTAATGGGAGGCAGAAAGGTATGGATTCTGGCGAAGCTCCCGAATGAATACATCATTGAGGGAGAGCAGATCAGCCCATATCTGGTATTCAGCAATACCCACGATGGTTCCGGAGCGGTCAAGGTGGCGGTCACTCCGGTAAGGGTAGTCTGTAATAATACGCTCAACCTGGCGTTAAATACAGCGGAACGGTCGTTTTCTATGATCCATACCGGAGATGTACGCGGAAAAGTCAAAGATGCGAGGGACACACTCCAGATGAGCTCAAAGTATATGGAGGCATTGGGAGCAGAGTTTAAGGAACTTCAGAGGAAGAGCCTTCCGGACAAGAAAGTGATCGATATGATCGAGATCCTGTTACCGGACTTAGAGAAAGATTCGACACAGAGACAGAAGAATAATATCAGACGTCAGAGGGATGATCTGGCAATGAGATATTTTGAAGCTCCTGATCTCAAAGGGCTTGGGAAGAACGCATACCGCTTTATTAATGCGGTTTCAGATTATGCGACTCACGCAGAGCCTATCCGGAAGACAGCCAATTATCAGGAAACGTTGTTTGGAAGGACGATCGAAGGGAATCCGATGATAGATAAGGCATATAAGATGCTCTGTGCAGCTTAAAATGTGGTTGTTGTGGTTTGTAAGTGGTGTTAGAATATAGCTGTACAGTCAGGAAAGGCGAATAAAATGAATATCTATCTTGATAATTGCTGTTATAATCGCCCCTACGATGATCAAACTTCTATCATAATCCAAGAGAAGTTTGATTATACGAAGTGGCAGCGGGAATATTTCGACGCGAAATCTCCGGAGGAAATCAGCGCGGAGGCAAGTAGATTCGAACAGGAGCACCCGTTTACGGGAAAAGCAGTAAGGATTTAGCAACAAGTGATCATAATCAATAGAGTCATTTATTACAGGGAGTCGGAAGGCTCCCTGTTTTTGTTGGAGGAAAACGGATGCACGAAAAGATAGCAAATGTCACGGAGCTTACGCATAAGGAATGGCTGAGGCTTCGCAAGACAGGGATCGGAGGATCAGATGCCGGGGCAGTCTGTGGGGTTAATCCCTTCGTCTCTGCGATATCGGTATATCAGGATAAGACGACGGATGAAATAGAAGAGTTAGATTCTGAATCCATGCGCCAGGGAAGGGATCTGGAGGATTACGTGGCAAGACGGTTTATGGAAGAGACAGGGAAAAAGGTCAGGCGTTCTAATTTTATGTACCGAAGTCAAGCCCATCCCTTCATGCTCGCTGATGTGGACAGGCTCGTCATCGGTGAAGATGCGGGCCTTGAATGTAAGACAGCTTCCGCCTGGAACGAGGATAAGTGGAAGGACGGACAGATCCCGGACCATTATGTGATCCAATGCCAGCACTATATGGCAGTCTTAGGGATGTCAAGGTGGTATATCGCCGTGGCTATCCTGGGAAGGGACTTCAAATGGGCCTGCATCGAAAGGGATGATGACCTCATCCATAACCTTACAGCCATAGAAAAGGATTTCTGGGATGGCCACGTATTGCCTAAGATAATGCCTGACCCGGATGGTTCAGCAGCTTATGATGATATCTTGCAGAAGTATTTTAAGGATGTAAAGAAGGAAAAGACTATCGAACTCATAGGCTTTGATGAGATCCTTAAGCGGCGGAAGGAACTGACGGAGTTACAGGAGAAACTGGAAACAGAGAAGAACTATATAGACCAGAAGCTGAAGCTCTATATGGGCAACAACGAATATGCTGTCAATGACCGATATCGGATATCATGGTCAGGGGTACAGAAGAATACGATAGATACGAAGCGCCTGAAGGAAGAGAAACCGGATATTTATAACGAGTATCTGAAGAGCTCGGAATACAGGCGCTTTATCGTGAAGGAATCTGCATGATGATGACCTTCATTTTGCAGGATTTATGAAGAACGGAGGATGATAATGAACGATCTTAGCACAAAGATAGCAGAGAGGGCTGAAAATACTGCCCTTTCTAAAACAGATAATAGTGGGAAAGTAAGACTTACAAAGAACATGAGCCTGACGGATATGATAAAGGCGATGGAGCCTGAGATCAAGAGGGCGCTCCCGTCCGTACTGACACCGGAGCGGTTTACGAGGATGGCGCTCTCTGCGGTCAATAATACGCCGGAGCTTGCGACATGTACCCCTATGAGCTTTATCGCGGCGCTCATGAATGCCGCACAGTTGGGGCTGGAACCGAATACGCCGCTGGGGCAGGCATATCTGATCCCTTATAAGAATAAGAAGAAAGGCGTAACAGAATGCCAGTTTCAGATCGGCTATAAGGGGATGATAGACCTTGCTTATCGGAATGAGAGGATGCAGTCCATTGAAGCGCATACTGTATATGAGAATGACGCTTTTGAGTACGAGTTAGGTCTGGATCCGAAGCTGATCCATCGCCCTTCTTGGGAAGATAGGGGCGATATGGTAGGCTTTTATGCAGTCTTTAAGCTGGAGAACGGAGGTTTCCGGTTTGAGGTGATGAGCAGGGCGGATATCGACAGCTATGCTGCTATGTATTCAAAAGCTTTTGATTCCGATTACAGCCCCTGGCGGACGAATTACGAGAGTATGGCAAAAAAGACGGTTTTAAAGCAGCTCTTAAAATATGCACCGATGAAGGCTGACTTTAAGAAGGCGGTATCAATGGATGAGAGTATCAAGACGGAGATATCCGTTGATATGTCAGAGGTTCGGAATGAGGAAGTCATTGATGCTGAAGAGGCCGCATAAGGCGAGGAGAAAACAAAACAATGTGATGTACAAGGGCGCTCTGATGGGCGCTCTTTTTTGAAAGGATGTGGTTTATATGGTAAAAGCAGGGATCGCTTGGAATGCGAAGCAGATCGCGAAGATGGCAGAAAAAGGGACGCTGACCTTTGATAACGCGCTGCAGAGGGGGTTCGTCTGGGATAACGCAAGGATGAGCCTGCTCATCGACTCTATGTTGAGGGATTATCCGGTCCCGCCGTTCTATACGATCAAGACAGAAGCTGAAGGCGGGAAGACTTACGATTGTATAGATGGGAAGCAGCGATGTACTACAATCAGCAGGTATCGGCATAACGAATTTGGATTGGGCGAGCTGGATAGCTTCTGCCTGGAGGATGGAGAAGAGATCGATATCTCTGGTATGCGGTATGGAGAACTGCCGGAGGAACTTAAGGACAAGTTTGATTCGTATACCCTTACGGTATTCTTCTTTTCTGATATCGAAGATTACGAGATCCGGGAGATGATGAACCGCTTAAACAACGGGAAATCTATAAACAATTATGAAAAGGCGAGGATCAAGGCGAATGACCTGGAGGCAGTCACAAGGATCGCGAAGCACCCGCTCTTTATAGAAAACCTGTCAGAAAAAGCGATACAGCGCTACGTGAATGAGCACCTGGTCGTATCCTCTATGATACTGCTGACGGAGGAAGACCCAAGTTTGGAAAACAAGTCTATCCAGCCCTTTATGGAAAATGTGTCTATCGACCCAGAGCTGGAGGACAGGCTTGATCATATATTCGACAGGATAAAGGATATCCATGATTATTTGGAGGAGATCGGTTTTCATAGTGTGGCGAAGAAGTTGGTGACGAGGACGCACCTCGTTTCTATTGTGCCTCTGGTTGACCGCTCCATTCAAGAGGATCGGAGCCTGCCCGATACGATGGATGTATTAAAGCGCTTTTTCAGCGGAAAGCCCAGCATCAGCGGGGATTACAATAGCTGCTCTGCTTACGGTTCAGGGAAGGCAAGGTCTGTCAGGATACGCCTCATGGCATTGGAACAGGCGTACTTCTCTAAATTTGATGCCCAGGAGTTACGAGAGGCCTAGCAAGACGGAATGGTGAAATATGGTGATGAGCTAAGAATGGAGGTAGAGATGGATTTTAAGGAATTTACGGAACAGATCATAGAGGCGCTCCAGGAGTATCTGCCAGATACGTTCCAGAGGAGTGATTTCTGTATACAGGACATTCAGAAGAACAATGGCGTAACATTTACGGGGATCCTGTATCGAGGAGATGATATTAGGGTCAGTCCAATTATTTATCTGAGGGGCTTCTATGATCGCTTTGTAAAAGGCGAAATGGAGTGGGGTGATATCCTAAGAGAGATCGCGGGACAGTTTACAACGGATCGGATCCCTGTGTTTTCGGAGCTTAACAATATCAGAGATTTCAATATTGCGCGGCAGTTTGTCACTTTCCGGCTTATAAATGCCGGAAAAAACAGAGAGTTTCTTCAGGATCATCCTCATAGGAGGATCGCTGATTTGGCAATCGTTTATGTCCTGACGCTGGGAGAGGTACTCGGAACAGAAGCTTCTATACAGATTACGAATGAAATGCTTCAGAATTGGAATATCACAGTAGAAGAACTCCATCATATCGCGATAGAGAACAGCCAGACCCTTTTCCCATTGGAAGCGAGTCCAATGGAAGATATTCTGGCAGAGCTGACCGGGATTTCGATAATGGATGAGCATTCGGAAAGAAATCTGGGTATGTCGATGGCGGTCATCACGAATAAAAAACGGATGTATGGGGCAGTTGCGATACTGTACGATGGCGTGGAAGATAAAGTACGGAGAATATTGCAATGTACCGATTTTTACATCATCCCTTCTTCAATCCACGAGTGTATCTGTATTCCTGTAGATAAAGACTGCATTTCGGTTGAAGCCATTACACAGATGATCCGAGAGGTCAATCAGACGCAGGTAGATCCGGAGGAATTTCTTTCGGACAATCTGTATATCATCGGTGAAAACGGTCTGGAAGTGGTTGAAGAAGACACAACTTTAGATATGGAGCTGATAGCCGGATAGGTAGCTGGCGGAAAGGAGCCTGATTATGTGTGTAATATCAGATTATACGAAGTTGGAAGAAGGAGATCTTTATTCGGATAATATCTTAGGATACTTGTGGAAGGTATGTGGGAAGACAAGGAAAGGAGCGATCTTAAGAAACGTACTTTCCAAAACGAATATGGGAGTACGGATTGTAGCGGAGTTGGAGACTACAACATTCCAGTTCTTTCCGCTGGAAGCCCGGATACATTTTATGGATACTGTTTAAAAAGATAGTGTGTTCCACTTGTTCCACACCAGAAAAAAAGATTTTATTTTAATTATTACTCTTTGTCATACACAATATAATACTTTTTGAAATACTAAAAGTATTATATTGTGTAATTCTTTTGGTGTACGGTAGTTTCTTTGAGTATGGGATTGAAGTATATGGTCGAGTAATACTTCGTAAGAAATTTCCCCTCGTTTGGAAGTTCAAACAATCCGAGATCGAGAGGCTTTAAATTCAAGTCAAAATCTCTTTTCAAATACAGTTGAAATATGGCGTGTGAATCTATATCGCTTGAAATTTGCATCCAGGGATTCAAATCTGGTTTATTCGCACTTCCCCATACATCGGTACTCACAGTTTCTACAGATTTGCTATCAGATAATTCGAATGGACATATTAGGTCTTTCGCATTATCCCTTATATAAGCCGATAATATAGACAATCCCAATTCTAAATGCTTTATATGGGAAGAATCTGGTTCACATCGTTCAACATACTCCATTAGATTGATAAGAAAACACCAATCTATTATTGGTTCGATAAAATTTGTAAGGTAGTCAATATAAGCTTTGAATTGCATTAACCAATAATCGTATTGAAAGCCTTTAGGGCTGGGTGATTTCTCGCCCAAAATATTATTTTTATAAATATTCATATTATCCCAATAATCCAGAAAAGATACAGTATCGCTACCAAAGAATTCAAAAGGGTAACGGATTAAGTAACCGGCAGTAAAGGTATTAGGAAAATTAAAAATCTGAGATAGTATTTCCTGGGAGTATTGATCATATCCGAGTCCAAAAAAGTCAGTGCCTTTTGTTTTTGAGATTTCTTCCAGATTTTTACATAGGTAAAAAAAAGAATCCAAGCCCAAAATGCGATTCAATATATATGAAGCGTATATTTTATCTACGAAGGTTAAGGACTTAAAAGCTGTTTTAGCGTTACTGCAAAGAATACTATAAATCGTTGAGATACTGTCGATGAAACTTTTGTGGATATTTTTTTGCTCGGTCTTTTTGGGGGATATGTTATTAGGCGTGTCATCCGGTAATAGATAGCAGTCTACTAAAAAAGAACGGGAATCAAGGATTGACCTACCCCGACTCCTTTCTCTGTCAACAGGCGGATCAATATAACTCAGTAGGTAGGCAATAGGAGAAAACTGTATGGAATACAATAGGCTGGAAGAAACCCCTTCCTTTTGTGAAACCATCAGATCGAGACGTTGCCCCATCATCTCGTTGACTCGCTTAACTGTTCTATTGAAATTTGAAGAATTTCCTATTTTTTCCTTATAACTATTTGCATAACTTCTTCTTGAGATTTTCAGCATCGGTTCCTTGTTCTCTTTAAAAGACCTCATCTTCAGATGGGTTTTCAAGGAATCGAATCCTCCCCCTTTATTTTGAATAACGTTACCAGCGCTAATATAAGCATTTTCAGTATAAGACAGCAACTCAGTTAATAGTGCGTGGTAGCAGTGGAAAACACTGTCATTTAATAGTAGCTGAATAAAATTTGGACGCCTTTTCGTCGTGTCCCAGCCTTTAAAAATCATAGTGTCTGAAATCAAAGCCTGCCTTGTTACCTTTCTGTTTCCTGCATATTGTGTTCCGAAAAAAGAGTAAGGATAGACATCTGATGGTAATAGTTCTGTGCATAAGTCAAAACTTGCGTTTTCTATACATATAATAATCTCCGTAAGCCGATCATCACTGATTTGCTGTTCACTGCTATCAGAAATGGGCGATGGTGTTCCGAAGTGTTTCTCTTGAATAGGTTTGAATCTTTTCTGTAAAACAGTGTATTCTATAAGGTTTTTCGCATTCTGCCTGATTTCTGAGTCTTTTCCTAAAGGAATGGGAGTATTCGTTATCATGATGTTTCCTCCATTATATTAGAATGGTTGATATTCATTATAGTATAAATGAGCTTTGAATTCCATAGAATATTTAACGAATAAGATAATATTTAGCTTTATAGAAGGATCGATTATCAAATTATATGAGGATTATATACGTTATATTTGATATTTATTTAATAAAATACTCATATATAGAAATAATTGAATTGTGTAATGAGATGCTACTTTTCCTATAATAAGCCCCAGAATCAATAGTTAACATATAATCTCAACATTCTTAAGAAAGGAGGAACTTGTAAAAACATTACTCAAAAACCGAATAGCCGTACCGAACACAATACTGCGCGTCGATCCACGTTGTTGGGGAGCCAGAGAATACGGACCACTGAAGAAAAAACTTCAGGGTTTAGGAAGATGTTGGGGACAGAGCTGCGGCAGACTATTAAAAAAGGAGACATTAAGGATGAAAGAGTTAAAAGCATCCGAAATTTATTCAACTGTCAAAAACAAGGGGCTATTTCGCTGTAATCAAGGGACAATATTTATGCCGGTTCCAGGACAGCATAGACTTTGGCGTGCGATTGCAGAGACTGAATATATCGGCCTTGTGAGGAGTTTTTTTGATTCCGCAACACAAAGTTTTCTTTCTAGTAAAAATGTATCTGAGACTTATAAGCGAGCTAGATTTGATCCCCATCTTCGAATCACTTTCGCCGATCAAATAGCTGAAACAAGAAATCTTATCCGATTAAATAACGGTGTTATCGACTTAGATTCCTTACGACTGTACCCTTTCGAATCGTTTGATTTAGATTTCTGTTATGCGCTCAACTTTTCGTATATTGCTAACGCGAATATAAATGTTGCATCTTCATTCTTGCAATTTGTTGGGTCTTCATTAGGAGCAGAGGAGAATAATCTTCCACGGCTGCTGGAAATGCTGTGCTGCATCATTACAAGCCTTAAAAAGAAGACCTCATTTCTATTTTACGGCCCTAGTAATTCCGGAAAATCCGTGATGATAGAATTTCTGGCAAGAATATTTTTCCCGAGTTCTGCTGTTTCAGCTGTGCCGTTAGAGAACTTTAGCAATAATTTTGCGCTTGCGGATATGCGAACCGCCAAAATTGATTTATGCACAGAGGTGTCGGAAGACGCATTTAAACATCCTGCTACGGTGAGAGCATTTAAGCAAATTGTCGCACGCGAAACACTGGTCGTGGCAAATAAGCATGAAAAAGGATTTGCCTCTCGCTTTGATATGACGCTGGTAATGTGCAGTAACCGAATACTTTCGATAAAGGCAGACGATCTCGACGCTATTCTTAATCGAATTGAAGTTTTGGTTTTCTCGACGGGGATTCCCCAGGAGATGCAGGATCCACATTTGTTGGAAAAACTGTGGTATGAGCGAGACATAATTTTAAGCTCTGCACTTAATAGGCTTCCGATTCTTCGCAGCAATCTGTTTAAGCTGACACAAACCATATCAAGCTTTAATTATATGCAGGATTACTGGGCTACGAGTGTTTTTGCAAAAATAATGGATTATATCAATGTAGCTTGTGTGAAAAACATCGTTGGTAAGGTTCCAACAAAGCTTCTATATGAGGGTTACTGCATCTTTTGTGAAGAAAATGGATATAGCGCAGGCGTTTCAAGGGAGCAGTTTACAAAATATGTTAAAACCCTGACAGGTTTAAAAAAGCAGAAGGCGCGTTTCGGAACGAAGACAGTTCAGGCGTTTGTCGGTATAGAACTTAGAGCGGAATATTTACCAGAAATAGCAAATAGAGCCTTGCCGGTTGAAGTAGTAACTGCTGCTGCAATACCCGCAAGAGATATTATTAATCCTTTTTTCGATATGCGAGTTGAACATCAGCGGCAGATTGAGCGTGGCGATTATCTTGGGGACCATCCTGAAAACGCTACGGCGGATTGTCCAATCTATCGGATCAGTTGTGGAAAGGAGAAAGAAATATGATACATACGGCAAAATATAGAGCGAAAGTTCATTCAATTCGTTTAACGGAGGCAAATGAACGGCTGATACGTGAATACATGAAGGTTACAGGAGAAAAAAATATTTCCTATATTATTAATATTGCCATCTCAAACATACAGCTCGAATGTCCGGATGGAACCGTGCTTACAAAAGATGGGTATTCTCTAGCCCTTTAATGCTTTTCTCATCGAAGAAGCTCTTTTACTGCAGTTTCTATGTGTATCCAAAACAGCATTTATCTATTATACAAGGAGGCAGAACCATGACGGATAATACTTTTTATAATGTGAAAGATTTACAAACGACTCTTAAAATCGGGCGTGACAAGGCATATCGGCTTATGGCATCAAAGGATTTTCCATCAATGCGGATTGGCAAAAACTACGTTGTCAGCAGTGATGCCTTTCAACGCTGGGTCAAAGAAAGCGAAAATCGAGAAATTCGATTGGAATGAGAGGAAACAACGATGGGAAGGCGGAGCAAGGGTGAAGGCTCCTTCCACTCTCTTCCCAGCGGGAAGATTCTATATCGTAAATCGGTGGGAAGGCTTGCAAATGGCGGTCGCAAAGTTATATCTGTGACCGCCTCCAGCAAGGCTGCCTGTATTCAGGCCATGCGACGAAAAGAGGAGGAGTGGAATAGGAGTCAAGAGAATAGTATAGAAGCGTTTGAAGGTTATACGGTAACACAGTTATGTAACGAACATCTGCAGTATCAGATTAGCAATAAGGAGCTTAAGCCAAAGTCCATAGACAGAAGGGAGGTGACGATAAATCAGCATATCGCACCATATAATATAGGAAGAAAGAATGTTAAGACTCTTAAGGGAGCCGATGTCGAAGACCATATAATGCTCCTAAAGACGAATACGAAGCTGTCGGCTTCGTCTATCGTTAAGACGATAGATGTACTGAATGCGTCATATGCGTGGGCTATCCGCCGCGGGGAACTCTCTTATAATCCTGTCCTTCCTGTCCGTGATACGCTTAAGAAGCAGATTGCAAGGATGGTTGAAAAGAATGCGGAGCAGGCTGATGTGATCGTCTTTTCAGCGGAAGAAGAAAAGAGCTTCGTGCAAGAGACGAAGAAGTGTTACAATAACGGCAAAGTAAGGTATCCTTCCGGAATATATCTAAGGCTACTACTTAGAACCGGTGTCAGATGCGGAGAATTGTTAGCCCTGAAGTGGAAGGAGGTTAATCTGGAACAGGGCTATATAGTCATAAAGGATAACAGGGTAACAATCAGAAACAGAGATGATTCTTCAGACAAAAGGCAGGTTCAGCATACGGATACGACAAAGAACGACAGGGCAAGGACGATACGGCTGATACCGGAAGCGTATGAGATCATAAAAGAAATATATAGCCGAGGACATCATATCGATCCGGACGATTATGTTGCGATCACGAAGAAAAATACGCCTTATACGACATCAAATCTGGAGCATGGAGTAGCGGCAGTATATAAGAATGCAGGGCTTGAGCAGTATAAATCGAGCCTGCATATACTCAGGAGAACCTTTGCTACAAACATGTACCAAAGCGGAGCAAGGATTAAGGATGTAGCGGCATATATAGGCGATTTGGAATCAACGACCGAGAAGTATTATATAGCCGTAAGAAAGAAAATCAGGGTGGGAAATGAAGATATCCATATCATAGAGCCGCCTATAAACAGCAAAGGAGCCGGAGGGGACTGATTCCTCTCCGGTTTTTGTTGAATTAAAGCAAGACTCTCTATATAATAATAATATAAATATATGAACCCGAAGTATAAGACGATTAAAAGGGAATTTAGTATGAGTGATAAAAGATTAACCTGGAATGAGATATGCAGCGAATACCCTAATCAGGAGGTCGGGCTTTCGGACATAGTTTGGGGCAAGGGACCGGGCTTGGCTGTAGAGTCTGCCATTGTTAAATATTCAGAAAAGGAAGGGCTGACGAAACGGCAGATTGCTTCTATAGCCATGACAAGCAACGGTGCGATTCATGCGAACAATACTACCGACGAATTAGCGCTTTATGGTATTACTATAGATGATTAGTTTTTCAATTCCAACCTATAAAGATGATTCAAGACCGATTATAGAGCTATATTCTTCAAGAGCCTTGATTGATAGCGGAGCTTATCTTACCATAATTGATGCCGATGAAGAGGTAATCCGAAATTTCTTTGGCGGAGTATTACTTGATGATAATTTTCGGGCTAAAGGCATCGGTGGGGAACAGAGAACGAAATTATATCGTTTAAAATCTTTTACCTTTGGACAGCTTAGTTATTTTGACATTCCTGTAAATGTCGGAGCTATAAATGATAATGCTGTAGACATTATTATAGGAATGTCTATGCTGGGTGGTGGGATTCATACGGAGGTAGACACAGAGAATAAGTGTGTTAATTTTTCGGTACCTGAGTCTGTGCGTTTGGCCCATAAATTATGGAGAATGAATAAAAATATAGGCGATTGGCAAATGTTGGATTATAAAGACGGTAAGTGGATAAATATATAGCAATATACTTGTGTAATGGTGTATATAAAAATCTATAAAGAAACAGGGATGTAATGCTTTGAGTAGGATAATGGAAGATATCGTAAATGAGCGGGAGTATTATAAGGCTATGTCTATTGCTATGAGAATGCTCGCAGATGGCAAGCTCAGTTATGAAGAAATTGCGAGATATACAGACCTGCCTTTAGAGGACGTTAAGAATCTGGCTGAGACAGAATTAGCGTAGCGGCTGTTATTTAATTGATAGTGTATTTATAGTGTATATGAAGAGAAATGCTTCTTTTCAAACGCTTTAAAATAGGGGTTTGAAGGACTTATAATGACGGACTCTGACTCCGTCATTTGAAGGTTCGAATCCTTCTAGCCCTGGTCAAGAAACCCCGGAAAATAAAGCTTTTCCGGGGTTCTTCTTTTTTTGTCACTTCCGGATTTTTACGTAAATTTGACTATTTTTTAGGGGCGATAGTCAAAGGTATAGTCAAAGGTTGAGGGTGTTATTTTATAAGGCTATAATCTATGCTTACGCCTCGTATCGAATATCATATCGTCTGCGTCACGATACTTTCCTTCTGCAGCATGATTTCTGGATTGTTCCGAATTTGTCATTTCATTTCCAATAATAATGCAATTCTTAATAGTTGATTTAAGATAAAACGGGTTTAATGTGAGGAATGTACGGAATTCTTTTTGTTTTGTGCTTTGGAATAAATGAAATCCTGCACGGCAATCTTTGGTATCCGCCACTTTGTACCTATATGAAAAGCTGAAATACTCCCATCTCTACACAGGCGATACGCATAGTTGCGCCCGATCATAAGCGCTTCTGCGAGTTCTTCTATCGTCATTACATCGTTATATCCTTCTAGCATCTGTTATATTCTCCTCTCTGTAGATAATCTATTTATAGTAATGTTCATATAAAATAGAAAGATATAGACAAACTATGTCCGCGTATGTAAAGAAATATTTTTATATAACATATATGAAAGAAAAATGAGCGAAGGAGGTTCGTTAAAAATGCGGGATGAAAGTTAGAGGACCGGCGTAGCACAATCGGCTTAGTAATACTATTATAAATTGGATGCGAAGCGCCTGCGAAATGCTTTATGCAAACACGGGGTTCGAGTCAAGACGATGAAGAACATACACCAGGATGATCTGTTTGATTCCGTTATAGCACTTTTGCGCAAATATCAGATATTGTCGGAGGAAATACCTTTCGGAACAGGGTGGCGAAAAGATTCCATCGGGAAATGGGCTTTTTTTCTACGGCTAATAATACGATTCAGGAGGTGATAGAGCTTGCAGAGCTATGAAGCATTATTTTGGGAATTGCTGCAATTCTATCTTGCTAATTATCCCGTTCTTGCTTCAACAGGGATCGAAATAGGAAGATGCATCCTTCTTGTTATAGGGGACGCATTGAGGGGACGCATTGAGGAAACGCACTCTGATGAATTCTCTATCGTTTTTTGCAAAGAAGCTGTTTTGTTCGGAGGATTCATTAGATCAGGTCAAAAGATTTCTTAGATTTCGCAGTTCAGAACCGCTACTGTACGATGTGTCAAGTTTATCTCAGATGCGATCGACTAAAGAGAGTGAAAAAATTGGTTTTCTGCTTTCAGTCGCAGAAACAGGGAAGTTTGACGGAAATTATATTTTTTGCATTCCTGTTCTTATTTCCTCAAATGGAATTCCTGAATCAATCCAAAACCGGACAATCGCCTTCTACTTTGAGCGATTAGAGAAAGAGGAGAATAATGCGTTATCTCTTGTATTAGAGGAGTCGCAGCTAGCTGATCTCGTGGGAGTAAAAGTTCTATGCCAAGACGACAGGCCACTTTATGCGGTGTTCCATTCGTTAGCTATTTTGACATCTCGAAAAACGGGGAAAGATGTGGCATTATATCGCGAAGCGTATGAAAAGCGCTTGGATACAGCGGAATATTATGTCGATTTGCAGGGTATCGTAGAGTTATTTCTAGATAGTCTCGAAAGAATGATTAATGAGAAGCGTTTACGCGCAATTTGTCTACCGAAGCTGAAAGAAAACCCAGCAGAGTCGATTAACTCAACTGTATTTTTTAATGCAAGCTTTATTTATATGAATTGGAACTTATTTCAAGTGGTTTGCAAGGATTTTCGGATTGCCTTCTCTGAACACGAAATCAAAAGTGCTTTAACCGATGCTGGAATTCTTATTACGGAGTCGCAGAAATATACCTGCCGGATGACATATTCTATTAACGGAACAAGTGGGTCTATACGAATGATGAAGTTTTCTTTAGCAACGCTTGAAGCGTTGATGGGGATAGACATTATTAATTCAATGATAGGGAGGAGGACATATGACTAAATATTTATTTTTATGATCATGGCTACGCCATCTTCGTTCCTTGAAAATAATAAAAAGAGCGTTCTAATGCAGTGCGCGACTCAATGCTATTTCAAGCCTGGAGAGAATCCACGAAGAATTGCTGAAATAATTGATCCTAAAAGTGCCGCTGCGATGACTCTGCAATTATCAACACTGCAAAGAGGCGAGTTTATTGCGAAAGGGCTATTGGTTACAGAAAGTGGAACGGTATACAACCGTCCAATTAAATTATGGGCCCCAATTCCAGAGACAGAGACAAGGGCTGAATTTGGAGACACAGAATCGGAGATGGTAGATATCCTTGAGATGAATGAGACATAGCCAGCTTATGCACCAAATTAGTCGAGGAGGTGAAAACAATGTTATTAAAGACAAATGATTTGCAGAAACGGCTGGGCATTAGCAGGGAAACAACGTACCGCCTTATGCGGTCAGAGAGCTTTCCTTCTATGAAGTTGGGAGCGAGATACTATGTCGCAGAAGAGAAACTTGATGAGTGGTTGAAAAAAACAGCCTACAAGAAGATTGCACTGTGACGAGATAAACGATTATGGGCGCTGCTTTTTAGGGGGAGCGCCCGGAAAGGAGGTATTTTGGCTGAAAATAAAAGGAATCCAAAGGGTGCAGGTTCCTTTAAGGACAATCCTAATGGGACGGTAACCCATTCCAAAAGCATTGGATTTCTCCCAAGCGGAGTCAGACGGGTATTCACAGTGACGGCTTCGCCCCGAGCCGAGTGCATTAAACAGATGAGAGAGAAGGAACGGGCGTGGCTTCAAAATAATAAATCGCGAAGCGTAGATAAAAAGATGACCGTTGTGGAACTTTGCGAGCGGCATCTTGAGTATCAAACTCGTAACAGAGAGCTTACGAATAAAAGCCGGGATCGAAGGGAGACAACGATACAGCGACACATCGGAGACTATGCTTTAGGTAGAATGCAGGCATCAGCAGTAACTTCGAAGGATTTCGAAGACCATATTGCAGAACTCATATCCAAGAGCGGCTTAAGCGCCAGTTCAATTAAAAAGGTCGTTGATGTCATGAATGCTTCGTATACGTGGGGGTGTAATCGGGGTGATCTGGCTGAAAATCCGGTGGCTCCGATTAAAAAGACGTTAATGAAGAGGATTGCGAAGCTCAACGAACGCACGGAGAATGAAGCGGATGTTATTGTATTATCAGACCCCGAGCAAAGAAAGCTTGAGACGTATGTAAAGACTCCTAATCTTAGTATTCGCCGCGGTGAGCTTCAAGGATTATATGAGCTTTTCCTGCTGAAATCAGGGCTCAGGGTTGGCGAGTTCTGTGCCTGTCACTGGTATGATTACGCTGAAGAGAGCGGAATACTGACGATCAACAAGAGCCGAGCAGTTGTAAGAAACCGTTCCGAGGAGGAGCTGCAGGGGAAGAATTTTATCCAGATCGAGAAGTCAACGAAGAACCAGAAAGACAGAAAGATTGAACTGTTTGAGGAGGAAAAAGAAGCTCTTGCGTTGATCAAGAAGTACAGCAAGTGGACAAAACCGGAGGATTTTATCGGGGCCACACAGATGGGGAATCCGAATACAGACACCAATCTCGAACACCGGATGAAGAAAGTTTACAGAGATGCGGGTATCTATATAGGCGAAGACGAAACCGGATCCCTACATATACTGAGACGGACCTTTGCTACTGATTGCTACTATAATAAAGGGATACCGCTAAAGACAATCGCTGCCTATATGGGCGATCGTCCAGAAACGATCATGACCTACTATATAGCAGCCAGGGAACGGACGGTATCCGCAGATGGAGAGGTTCAACAGGTCATTCGAATCAAAGACTATGATAGCAACACATAGGGGTCAGATGAAATACTGTCTGACTCTTTTTTTATACCCGAAAGAGTTGTATAATGAAATCGATATTATTTAACCCATTTGCTTCAGGTAAAGATACGAGGTGAAAGAATGGCTGCAAGGATGACTTGAAAAGAAATACAAGGACGATACCCGAACCAATGGATTGGACTCGTCAATGTTGTATGAAAGGATGAGTCTAATGTTGAGTCTGCTATTGTGAAATACACGGACAAATCAAGCGGTGATTTGCTTAGGCTCCAACTGAGCAATGAGCCGGATCTTTTTAGCTGCTATACTACTCCGGACAGCTGTGGTCAGCTTGGCGTGATCGGATAGCTGATAGGGAGAGAATATGAAACAATTTACTTTAGACTTGTTAGATTTGATATAAAAGGCAAGACGGGAGAGATGAGAACGCAAATTGTCTGGCTTTTTTGATATCTAAAAGTAATATAATGAACCAAACGTAAGGGTATCGAGCGTGATAAAGAGGAAACTGGCTTTATGGGTATAAGAGAAAAAGAAGTGCTTAATATGCAGCTGACGCTGATTCCTATACTGGCGAAAACATGGAAAAAGTCATACTCCGAGCTGTCGGAACTGTTTAGCCAGTATGATATACTAAGCTATATTGATGTCTGCTATGAAAACTATAATTCTACCGGAAATCAGGGCATTATCAATGACTTGGAAGATTATATCGAGTTACAGGGAGGCAGCGTCAATTGAAAAAGCTATATCATGGTAGTATATATGAATTTGACGTGATAGATGTCTCTGCCGGAAAAGGCTACAAAGATTTTGGAAAGGGGTTTTATGCAACTGCGGTACCATCGCATGCGGAGAGACTTGCGATCAGAAATAAAAGTATTACGGAGAAGCGGCAGAGCCTCTTGAAGAATAAAAAGGGGTTACAGCCTATTACAGCATATAGATATAACTTGCTGTATAGTGAGGACATCTCGGGATTAAAGGTAAAAGTATTTAAAGAAGCAGATAAAGAATGGCTCAGATTTATCCTGCAAAACCGTAAAAGTGACGGATGTATACACGATTATGATATTGTGGTTGGTCCGACAGCAGACGCAGAAACAACTACAATTATCAATGAGTATTACGATGAATTGGAAGAATCAGGATATTCGGATGAAGTATGTGAAAAGGTAATAGCAGAGTTGAAACCGGAGAATCTGCCAAAGCAATATTTTTTTGGAACACAAAAAGCTGCTGATACGCTTCGTTTTGACAAGATAAAAAGGCAGGTGGTTGGTTAATGACAAGTGCTGATCAGAAAAAATCTATAAGAAGTATAGCGGCATTTCTTGTAGAGTATATAATGAACAATAATAATTGTTCCCGGGATGAAGCTCTCGAATTGCTAATAAAAACTACCGTTTATGAGGCTCTGATGGATACGGATACGGATCTTTATTTAGAGCCGAGAGAGGCTGTGCTTGATATTTTAAAGGAAGAACTTGCGGGCAATCCTTATAAATTGCTTGAAGTATAGCTGCGGGTTCAGGTCTGATCGCCGTTCCATTTACGTAGCCTCCCAGAAAAACCTTGTAAATTCAAAATGATTGTATTATACTTCAACAAGCGGTTATGGATTTGAGCATAGTCAAATTTATAGCCAAAGGGTTAGAGAATAAAGGGCTGGGAAGGTAGTAAAATCAAGGATTAAAGAGGCAGAGCATAACGGACTCTGTACTAAGCGCGAAGTTTTGCCCGAAAAAAAATCAAGAAGCGAAAACGAAGAAGGCAAAACTTCGTGCACAGTCATTTGAAGGTTCGAATCCTTCTAGCCCTGGTCAGTTTTTGGCTTAAATACTGGATTTGTGGACGGTGCGCAAATGTCGAGGTTGCGCACCGTTTCTTTGCGCCACTTTGCGTGCAAATTGTGCGCTTAGGTGCGAACCTTGGTTCGCGCCGATTCGGTCGGTTTTTCAGACCGAATCATTTCAGCCTAAGCCAGTAAATTCAATACTTTTTCATCATCGCACTTCTGACATTTCTCAATGAATTGGTCGATTAAAGAACGTTGATATTTTGAATATATACTGGTTAACACTTTTCGTTGCCGATCAACCAGACTCGCAAACGCAATTTCAGTACATTTACTTTATCAAAAACGGCAATTAATTGCGTTCGCGAGTATAACTCGTACCGATTGCCCATTCGTTTATTGTAGATAGCCTCGAAAATAAAGAATTTTCCCCCTTCACTGCCCGTCAAAATAACCGATCTCTACTTCCCGTCCCTCCCAGGTCTTAAGCCTTGCGTGCGACTCGTCGCTTTCCTTGATATAATTCGGGAGCAGAGGAATCTTGCCGTAGCCGTTCGGCGCGTTGACGATGTATTGCGGGATCGCAAGCCCCGAGGTATGGCCTCTCAGATATTCCATAATCTTCAGACCCTCTTCTACCGTTATCTGGAAATGCTTTGTCCCCGTCACCTGCTTCGGATGGAAGATATAGTATGGACGGACCCTGGCCTTCAAAAGACCCTCATTTAGCAGCTGAACTATATATTTATCGTTGTTGATCCCCTTCAGAAAAACCATCTGATTTCCTATCGGGATCCCGGCATCAGCCAGACGTTCGCAGGCGCGGACCGCATCCTCGGTCAATTCTCCAGGATGATTGAACTGCGTATTGATATATAACGGATGATATTTTTTCAGCATCTCCGCAAGTTCCGGCGTGATCCTCTGGGGCATCGTCACCGGGACCCGGGTACCGATCCGTATGATCTCAACATGAGGGATCTCCCGGATCCTGCTGATGATCTTCTCAAGCAGCTCATCCGGCAGCATCATCGGGTCGCCCCCTGTGATCAGAACATCACGGATCTCCCTGGTATTTCGGATATATTCGATGGCAGCGGACACGTTTGCCTCCGACTCGATCCGATCGCTCTCCCCGATGAGCCGCCTGCGCTGGCAATGTCTGCAAAACATCGCGCAGGAGCTTGTGACGTTTACAATCAGCCGGTTGGGATATCGTCTCGTGATACAGGGAGCCGGGTTTGTAAATTCCTCACCCATCGGATCAAGCTCTCCCGAAGCATCGTTTTCCTCCGGGGAGGGAAGCGCCATTTTATTGATCGGATACGACATATCCTCATAATCCATCAGAGAAAGATAATACGGCGTTGTCGCCCAGCGGTATTTTTTTGAGATCTCAGCCATCGTTTTCTGCTGCTTTTCAGAAAGCCGGATGAACTTCCCGAGGGTCGAGACCGAGCTGATCCGATTCTTTAACTGCCAGTGCCAGTCATCCCAATCCTCCGGGGACGCACCGAAATATTCCATCAGCTCCTTTTTATGCTGTCTGGAGATGATATCCCGCCGTTTTGCGGTTTCCCTGAGGAACTCCTCCTTAAACTGCAGAAAATCCTCTATCTCATTGTATAATTCATCTGCTCTCTGAAGAGAGATCTTTCGTTTCTCGTCCATGTTATGCTCCATCCTCTGACTCCCTGGCTTTTTCATACCGCAGAACCTTTTCTTCCCAAACCCTCCGGTATCTTTCCTCTCCACTGTGCGACGAAACGGTATAGTGCTCCGCGATATAGTCTGCTAAATACGCGCTGAATTTCTCCGCTCCCCACAGATTCAGATGATTTCCCTCATCCGGCGAATCCGTCCGATAGTCGATCCCCATCGCATCGCTCTGGTCATCAAAATTCACATATTCGATCCCGTATTCTCCGGCGATCTCCCGGATCTGATCGTCGTAGGAATAGCTCCAGTTATCCGAATAGCTCGGCGTTTTCATTAAAAACAGAGAGATATCTTTTCGCCGGCACAGCTCTATGATCTTTTTCAGGTATTCCACGTTCCGGGGAGTGAGCTCTGTATCCTCCTTCTCAAGATATCTCCCATTGGACCGCTCGGGCAGCGTCTGTGTCCGGATAAAATTCATAAGAAACCCGTTATGGTTCGTCTCGATCTCCGAGAATGCGTATCTGAGATCAGAAGCAGAAAGCTCCTTCCACCTCGTATGAAACCGAAGCACCGGAAAAATATACTCGATCAGGCGCTCATTCTCCCCCATAGCCGCCAGAGCGCAGCGGAGTTTGCTGAAAGAGGTCCGCATCCCGTCTATCGCCTTCCGGTTGGACGGCTCCTCCGCGAATTCATCATCATATTTGATAAACCCCACATCCAAAACGACAAGCTGGGGCTTTTTCGATCCGATCCCGGAAACCGCGTCCTCGATCAGATAGTACGAAGTCCACATCGGCTGCGAGGCATTGCTGCGGTCATAAGAGGTAAAGCCCTGTTTCTCCCATAAAATAACGGGCGATATTCCACTATAGACCGTCGACGAGCCTACAAACAGAATATCTGTCGGCAGCTTTTCCAGATAATAATCCTGTGTGATCCTGCCGTCCTGGTTCTCATCGACATATTTCGGAAGAAATACACGGTTGAGAATGGTAAGAAAAAGGGCAATGATGATGGCTGAGACAAGATTCGAAGACACTTCGTGTCTTCTCGTTTGGCGTTGCCCGCCAAACAATATCATCCGGAAACGCTCGATCGGATGCAAGCATCCATCGCTCGTTTCCGTATGATCTTTCTTGTCTCTGCTTGATTCAAAATTGCAGATAGATAAAGGCTTTTGCATCATATCCCATTCCATAAGTCCCGAAAACAACAACCCCGGTAAACAGTACTCCAAGTACGATCCACTGAAGATACGCGGGCTTTTCTGACAATCTCTCCCGAATACTTCCCTTTTGCTGTAAGAGGCTCACGCAGAGCAAAACAAGAAGCGCGATAACCGCTACCCGAAGCTCCTCTTCCGGAAGACCCAGCTCTGTAAATACGATATTCCAGTCAAATCCGCCGGAGAAGCAAAATGCGTCCCGGATCGTCTGGAAGGCGGCGGGAACGCTTTCGGAAATATCAAATACACGTAAAAAAGCCATAAGGCAAAAGGTTCTCAGAACTCGAAAAAGCTTTAATCCAAAGCTCCGCTCCGTAAGCTTAAGCCTCCGGGTAAGAGCAAGCGACACCGGTTCAAGCTCCGTTCCGAGGATCAGGAAGAAGCAGTTCAAAAGCCCCCAGACCACAAATCTGCTTTCCGAGCCGTGCCACATCCCGGTAGCAACCCAGACAGCTATCATAGGAAGATATAAGGGAATCCTCTTTCCGAGACCTTCGCTGATATGCGTCCTTACCCATTTGGAAAAGCGCAGAAGACTCTTGGATACGGTCAGCGGATAAAAGATATAATCCTTAAACCAGGTCCCTAAGGTGATATGCCATCTCCGCCAGTACTCAGCGATATTCTTGGAGAAGAACGGCCGCTCGAAGTTCTCCGCTACGCGTATGCCAAACATTTCCGATACCCCGAGCGCAACGTCGATTCCTCCCGAAAAATCTCCGTAGATCTGCATGGAATAAAAGAAGATCGTAAGAAGGAGATATACGCCCTGATAGGTCCCCCGCAGAGCAATCGAATTCTCAACATATCCTGCCAGCCGATCCGCGATCACGAGCTTCTTAAACAACCCCCAGAGGATCCGCATAAAGCCTGAGCGGATCTTTAAAGGATCAAAATCCGCTCCCCGGTACAGCTCCGCAGAAAGCTCCTTAAACCGGCTGATCGGACCCTGGATGATCTGCGGAAAATAGGAAACATACAGCGCAAATCGAAAAATATTCCGCTCGGCAGAGCACCTTCCGTAGTAGATATCGATCAGATATCCCATGGACTGAAAGGTATAAAAGGAGATCCCCAAAGGCAAGAGAAGATTTAAAAAGGGAACAAACTCCATGTCTCCAAAGGCTCGCAGCCTGAACAGATTCCAATAGGCAATACAGAAATCCGCATACTTTAAAAAGATCAGGATCCCGAAATTGAGAAACAGGCATAAAAACAAAAGCCATCTCTGCTTCTTCTTTTCTAACGCCTTGTAGGCCTTCCTTTCGTCCTTGGAAAGGCTGTCCTTATGCTCTTTCAGATAGTCCTTCTGCAGAAGCAGCCTCTTCTCGATCAGTAGAGCGAAGCCCCAGGTTGTGATCGTCGTAAAAAGCAGAAACAGGACCCGTTTAATCCCTGTGCAGAGATAAAAATAATAGCTTGCGGCCAGCAATACGCACCACTGCCACCTCTTCGGAAGAGCATAGTATACCAAAAGCGCGATTATTACAAAACCCGCAAACCTGAGCGATATAAAAGACATAATAGAATCAATCTTCCTGTAAGCTCTGGATCAGGTCATAGATCGCCTCGGCGGAATTAAAGTTCTCAGGAACCATATGCTCCGCCGTGATCTCGACATCGAACTCATCCATCAGCTCGCCGACCAGGGTAACGATATCGAAGGAATCAAAGATCTTCTTATCGATCAGCCCTGTCTCCAGCTCGTAATCCACCTCCGGATGGATCGAACGCAGAATTTCAATTACATCCTCCATAAATAAATCCTCTCAAATATTTTTTTACAGCATTTCCTTCAGTTTCACCCGGTCGATCTTCCCGCTTGCAAGAAGAGGCATCTCCTGCAGCTTGTGGTAGACGTTCGGGAGCATATAATGCACCAGCTTCTTTCTGAGGGTCTCCGCCAGTGAAAGATCGTCATATTCCTCCGAGACGTAGAACAGAACGATCTTCTGTTTTTTCTGTTCGTACAGAGGGCAGCAGACCTCCATCCCCGGAAGCGACGCAGCTACCGTCTCGATCTCCCCCAGCTCGATCCGATGTCCCATATGCTTGATCTGGAAGTCCTTACGGGAAACAAACACCAGCTCATGCCGCTCATTATACATCGCCAGATCCCCGGTCCGATAGATCGTCTCCGGATAATAAGGATTTAGCGGATTCTGAACAAAGACCTCCTTAGTTTTCTCCGGCGAATGATAGTAGCCCAGGGCCAGGCAGCTTCCCTTGACGCAGATCTCCCCAACCTTATCCTTTCTCCCGATCAGCCGGTCGTCCTCGTCCAAAAGCAGGATCTCCGTATTCTTAAAGGGCTTTCCGATAGGGATCGTCTCATCATCCCCATAGTCCCTGTCAACAATATAATATGTACAGACACCCGTCACCTCCGTCGGTCCGTATATCTGAACAAAAACAGCCTCCGGATAATTCTGCTTCCAGTAATTATAGCATTTCGTCGGCATGGATTCCGCTCCGAAGATGATCTTTCTGAGATACTCCGGCCGAAGCGAAGCAAAGCCCTTAAAGGTCGAAACCATTTTCATGGCGGAGGGCACCCAGCGGATCGTCGTGATCCTGTAATCCTGTAAAAAATTCAACAGCTTGATCGGGATCGAAAAATATTCCTTCGGCACGATCCCGCAGCTCCCTCCCGCCTTCAGCGTACAGTAGATATCAATCAGGGAAGCGTCAAAATAGAACGGTGCCTGATTGGCGATAATATCCTCGGAGGTGATCCCGACCTCCTCTGTAAAGTGATCGACATAATCGATCAGAGATCTGTGGCTCACTACTACTCCCTTGGGAATGCCGGTCGAGCCTGAGGTATAGAGTACATAGACCGGATCGGTATCGATAGCCTCGGACAGTCTCTCTCCGATCAGAGCCTCATCCACCGTTGTCTCAAGCATCTCCTCAAAGAGAAAAACATCCGTCGAATATTTTCTGGCAGTATCAAAGTGGGAAATATCCGTGATGACAGCGGCCGGCCTCAGATTTTCAACGATCAGCGACAGCCTGTACTCCGGCATCTCCGTATCCAACGGCACATAAAAATTCCTGCTCATCACCGTCCCGAAAAAGGCCTTTAAGACCGCAGGCGCCTTATCCATAAAGATCAGGACAGGACTGCATACGGTATTCAGCTTCCCGATCAGCTTTGTCGCCACCGCCTTGGAATCCCTAAGCAGGGAATCGTAGCTTACCTCCGTCTGCTCATCAAAATATGCGCATTTCTCAGGAAATTGCTTTGCAGAAGCAAAAAGATAATCAATAACGTTGTTATTCATCGCACATCAACCACCCGCTGATTGTTTTTATCTCATTATCCCGGTCCTTTAGATACGCCCTTGGATAGATCGTCAGATGCCCCGTGTTTTCATTGAGAAGAGCCGCCCACTGACTGAACGTGGAGTTTGCGATGATATTATGCCGGCACAGACTCATCAGCTGCATATCCCGAAAGCTCTGCTCCCCAGTATTATTAGCCACGATCTTCTTATTGTCAATATAGCCAAACTCCGCTTCCACAAATCCCGGATCGTCCGAAAAGATAAAGAACCGAAGGGAATCCCCGGAGAGCCCGGTCTGTTCACAGATCATCCGGATCGCTTTTTCGTAGTACTCCCTGGAAAGGGTCTTAAACATATCCCGATAGGTCGTAACGTAATCCCCCCTCCGGACGTGGATGCTCACGGAATTTGTCGAAAGAATCTCATATTTTAACGACAGATTCTGCTCATCCTCAAAGGCAGGAAAAGCAAAGGCTCTCCTTGCCTCCGAAAGCACAGGCTTAAACAGCTCCTCCTCGGTAAAAAAACCGATAAAATAATAATCCTCCGAAGAATCCAGCGCCTCCAGTCTTTCCCTCGTAAGGCTCTCGGTAAACGCGTCAATGATATACGGTTCTCTTTTTTTCCCGGAAAACTCCCGAAGGATCCGGTTGGGATAACGGCGGAAGCCCTCGAACCGCTTAGCCGCGTTCCTGCTGTGGTTCCCGGGATTCGGATTCCCCGAAACCATCTCCCTTGTCGCCATAACGTTGGGGATCAGTCCGGTCACCCGAAATATCTCATTTTTTGAGGCTTCCTCGAGACAGAACCCGCCTTCCTTGGCCTTGCCTGTCTCAGAGGTCATAGCCTGTCCCCCGGAGCCAAAAATCCTGTACAGCTCATAGCCGTGATGATCGTTATTCGCGTAGAACCAGGTCAGATCCGCCTTGACGGAAACCTCAGGATACAACTTTTTCAGGAGCAGACAAAATGCATATTGAAACATCTGGTTCCCCAGTCCGCTGGTAAATCTGACAATAAACATCTATTCCCCCGATCATTTTATAGGAAACGAATTTATTCGTCTACGATAGTTTTTTCCGGATCCCCCGAAGGATCGTCCGAATGCTGTAAGAGAACAGCGAAGGATCTCCCTCAGGCCTGACGACTTCCCGGATATTATAGTCATACATATCCTTCAGAAACTTATAGTTCTCCCTGTCCGGATGCTTCATCCACATCTTCAGAGCGGTCCCGAAATCCTTTTCCGCTCTGATCGCCGCGTATTCCGACAGCCCGACCGCTTTCCTGACCCATTTTGTCATAGTCTGGGAAAGGTAGCAGTCGTCCCTTATAAGATTCCTCTCCATCGCAAGGGAATTCCAGTTCTTTCCCCCTTTTTTCCGGACATAGCGCCAGGCGCTCATCCTTTCCTCCATACGGAAGATATCGCCCTGGATCAGAAGAAACAGGAGGATGACAGCGTCATCTACAAAATCATGCGCCCGATAAAGGATCGTATAATCATATTTTTCAGCCGGATAGATATTTCTGGAAACGACCGTCGCGTAATGCCCGGGCCATTTTCCGGAATACTTGAAATCCTCATAGGTAAACTTCCCGTTCCATTCATATAATTCTCCGACCTTCAGGATCTCAGGGTCTTCTATCGCCCGATCCTCATCGTCGATCATTGTCAGACCATGCGTACAGGCTATGTACTCCGGATGCTCCTCGAGAAAATCCACCTGCTTTTCAAGTTTATACTCATCCGTCCAGTAATCGTCTCCCTCCAGATAGGCCAGATATTCCCCCCGGCATTCCTTTGTCGTCAGGTAGACGTTCAGGGTAGGTCTTCCGAGGTTCTTCTCCCGGAGCAAAAGCCTTATATTCTCCTTCTTCTCCGGATAATCCTCAGCGACTCTCTTTAAAATATCCCTCGTCGCGTCCGTCGAACAGTCCTCTCCGACCACGACCTCGAAAGGGAAGTTCGTCTTCTGTGAAAGGACACTGCGGAGCGCCCTCTCCACATACCTCTCGTGGTTATACGTTATGAATATTACGCTTAATTTGATCTTATCGTTCATTAGAATCCGGACTACCGCTCATTTTCTCGCAGTACACCTTCCCGTCCTCAACCTTAAATACGATCTGGCAGTTTTCAATAGTCGTAAGCCTATGGGCGATGATGATCAGGGTCTTGCGCCCCATCAGACTGTCGATCGCTTCCATCACGGCGGCTTCCGTCTCGTTATCGAGAGCCGAGGTCGCCTCGTCTAAGACCAGGATCTCCGGATCGTCGTACAGAGCCCTCGCTATCCCGATCCTCTGCCGCTGTCCTCCAGATAACCGGACGCCCCGCTCACCGACCACGGTATCCAGGCCTTCCTTCAGCCCCTTTACAAAATCGTAGAGCTGGGCTTCCCGTAACGCCTCCCAGACCTTCTCCTCATCGATCAGCTCATCCTCGATTCCAAACGCCACATTATTCCGGATCGTTTCATCGGACAGATAGATCGCCTGAGGGATATACGCCAGCTTCTTAGACCACTTCAGAGGATGCTTATGAACGTTCATCGTTCCGTAGCGAACCTCCCCCGAAACCGGGGTCAGGATACCCAGAATGATATCCGCGATCGTAGACTTTCCCGCGCCGCTCGGCCCAACGATCCCAATCGCCGCTCCGATCGGTATCTCAAAGCTCACCTGATTAAGGACTAACGGATCGCTTCCCGGATACCGATAGGACACGTTGTCAATGACGATCGCTTTAGGCCTCTCTTCTTTGATCCCTTCGGTCTGGTCCGTAACATTATCCTTCAGAGCTTTCGTTTCCCGCACCGATCCCTTTACAGGCTCGAAAGCGTCCGGCTCTGCCTCATCCGCCAGCTCGAAGTCCTG
Organism: Lachnospiraceae bacterium; assembly: GCA_017444015.1. Classification (GTDB taxonomy): domain Bacteria; phylum Bacillota; class Clostridia; order Lachnospirales; family Lachnospiraceae; genus UBA2868. The sequence goes on from JAFSXN010000001.1 coordinate 46,785, forward strand.
CATATCCTCCGTATCCTTGATATCCCGATAGATCAGATCCACAGAGGGCTTTAAAAAAATGATCAGATTCGCGTAATTGTTGATCTTACTGACCGAAGGCAGGAGCTTGAAGGCGGCCACAGCGAAGGCGGTCAGCTGCGTGATCATGGAATTGATATCCGCTCCCTGATACAGCTTGATCAGAAGCACCGAAAGGATTGCTCCGATACAGGCGGTCTCGATCGTATACTTGGGAACATTGCCGAGAACATTATTGTTCCTGACCGCCCGCATTTTTTCCTTCCCATAGCTTGTAAAGGCATTTACAAAATACTTTTCCCGGTGCAGGATCTTGATGTCCTTGACTGCGCCGAGAGCCTGGTTGATCGACTGATGCATCTTCCCGTCGTAGATCTGGTTGATCTTGACGTATTCCTTCGCCCGGTTCTTAAAGATCAGCATATACAGCCCGGTAAAGATCGCGAGGATCGCGACGACGAAAACTGTAATGAACCAGTCGACGACTAACAGATAGATACAGAGCAAAACGCAGATCAGAAACTCCGAAAGCAGCGAAAAGACACTCAGAAGCATCTGAAAGAGCCGCTCCGAATCCAGCATAACGTTTCTCACCATCTCCGCGGAATTCTTGTCGAGATGATAAGTATAGGGCTTCTTGAGATAGCAGTCGATCAGCCGTCCCGAGATCAGAAGCTGGTTATCGTAGATAAAGGTATACTGTATATAGTTGAGCCACAGCAGATAGGCGTTTTTCACCAGGTACACAAGGATCAGGGAAAGCGTCGCAAAGGCATAAAACTGCCTGTCGCTCTGCATATGGAAGCCGTCGTACAGCTTCTTTAAAATAGCGTTGTTATGTATCGCCCCGGGATTCGTGATGATCGATACCAGACCCGTGATCAGCGATACTCCGGCCAGTTCAAAGAGCGCGCCGATAAACAGCCCGATGCAGAGCAGAACAGACTGCAGCTTCTGCTTTCCGGAAAATATGTAATTCAGCTTTCTCAGTATACTCATACAGCCTCTCTGTGCCTGATCACATTCTTTTCCCAGAGATAAGGGTACAGCATGGAAAACGCCTTTTCTCCGTCCGCAAACGACGCTGCGGGATCGTTTATTACCTTCATCACCGCATCCCTCGTTTCTCCGGGCCGGATCAGATCACAGTTCCTGAAATCCTGCGAATCCGTAAGATCCGTAAAATATTCCCGAAGGGGCCCCTTCATCCATTCCACGATCGGCGTATTAAAGCCGATCTTTGTCTTCCGGTACGTGATTTCTTTGGGCATAAAAGGACTCATGGCATCCCGGATGATTGATTTCGAATAACCGCCGTGGAGCTTTGAGCGCCAGGACAGCGACATTGCGTAGCTTACGACCCGGTAGTCCAAAAAAGGCATCCGGATCTCGACCCCGCTCGCCATACTGTAGCGGTCATAGTTTCGAAGCAAGGTCGGCAGGATCGTTTCGTGGGAGCTGGCGTAAAGGATCTGATTTAAGGTATCCATGCTCTCATAAGCGGGATCTCCCTGGGCACGGACCCTTTTATAGCCCTGCTTTCCGGCTTTGAGACGGTCCTTGAGCTGCCGCTTCAGAAAATTCATATAGACCGCGTTCTTGCTGTTGCTTCTCAGCGCCGTATTGCTGCCGTCCTTCGGAAAGCTGTCCACATACGCGGTCAGGACCATATCCCGCTCTGCTTTCGACCCCGCGTCCTTTAAAGCATTGATAAAGTCAAAGGTATAGCCGCCGAAAAGCTCATCCGCCCTGTGCCCATCGATCGTAACGACCGTTCCGTCCTGCTTCAGCGCGCGATATAAAAGCATCATGGGAATCGGGCTTGTCAGGTATACATCCTCAAACAGATAGACCATCTCATCGAGCTGATCCACCGCCTTCCCCGGATCGATCTCCACAAAGGTCGAGCGGATCCCCAGATAGTCCGTTACCTTCTTCGCATATACACTCTCATCCAAGGCAGTCCCCGGAAACGTCGCGACATAGGCATGCTGCCAGTCACGGTTGACCCGCAGCAGCGCTCCCCCCGGGGTATTCCCGGCAGCACTGTCAGCAAAGGCTGTCTTTGATACCTCCTGTCCCTGCCTGTTTCCTGCCAGATGCGCCATCGCGCAGATCGTCGCAGAGGAATCAAGCCCTCCGGAAAGCGCGGTACCGATCGTTACGTCCGAACGCATTCTGAGCCGGATCGCGTCAAAAAAAAGCTCCCTGAATTCCTCAACCTGTCCTTCGTAAGTATCCGCCGGTCTTACCAGATTCCTAAGCGTATCCCAGAAGCCTTCGATCCGAAGACCGGTGCCATCCACATAGCCGTAGCTTCCCGCGGGGAATCGGAGGATTCCTCCGATAACGCATTCTTCCGTGCTTTCATAGTATACGATCCGCTCCGGATCACAGACCAGTCTGCGATTTGGCCGTACCTCATCCATAAGCGGGAACAGCGCCTTCATCTCCGAGGCAAACGCAAAGCCTCCCCCGGAAAGCCTGGTATAGTAGAGAGGCTTAACCCCAAAACGGTCCCTGCTTAAGAATAATCTCTTTTCCCTCCTGTCCCAGATTGCGAAAGCCCACATCCCGTTGAACCGGTCAAGGCACTTCTCCTTATAGTGATCATAGGCTGCTAAGAGGACCTCGGAATCCGACTCACTCTCAAACTGATAGCCCTTTTGTTCAAGCGCTCTCCGAAGCTCAAGGAAATTATAGATCTCTCCGTTAAATACCAGCTCATACCGGCCGTCCTTCGAGGACATCGGCTGTCTTCCCTTTTCGGAAAGATCCAAAATCGAAAGTCTCCGGTGCCCGAGCGTCACCCCTTCCTCCTGCTTCAGCCCCCAGTCATCCGGCCCCCTGTGGATCAGGGTATTCAGGCAGCGCTCCGCCAATCCTCTGTCAATATTCTGATTGATTACCCCGAAAATCCCACACATATGTATCCCTTTATTATCATTCTTTATACTTGCGAAACTGGTCAACTTTCATTTTCATTACCGCAAATGCACTGAAACTGTAGTTGCTATTCCGGCTGATCGGCAGCGTAAACTATTGACCAATATGTTTTCTGTTTCGAAGTCTCGTTTTAAGGATTGCTCCAATCTTTTTTATACTGAGGGCCCGGTAATCATACAGATACCTCTTCCCCGGATCCACCCTCGGAGCCGGTCCGGGGATCCTGACATCATACAGGAAAAAATCCTCTCCGGATTGATCCAGAATAATGTTCAAATCTATGGGGCGCAGTCTTCGCCCATAGCTTTTCAAAAGCTTATACGGAAGAGCCTCCGATGTCAGAAGATGATCCGTGATATCCGCAAATCTTTTCCCCTCGCCTGCTGCCGTCCTCGCGCGAAACCCATAGAGATCGATCATGACCGAAGCTGCTTGGTCAACCGTTTTCGCGATAACCTTCTTTAAACGAAGATTCTCAAAAAAAGCATCATAGACCGCCTCCGATTCAGAAAGCTCCGAGAAGCGGTATTCTCTTCCCCTTCCGGTAAGGAGAGGTACCTGCAGATCCTGGTTTTCATTTCTCGAGTGCTCCCCCTCCGACATAAAGTTAGTCGTCAGGGAGACCCTTGGATACAGAAAAAACATATCTTTATCGATCAGATACGCGATATGATATTTTAACCAGGATTTCTCTGACCAGGACGCTACATTCGCCGGGATCCGTAAATCATCCGCAAAAAACCTATTGTTTTTTACCTCTGATATCCCGGGATCCTTCTGATCCTCCCCGGACTTATTCTCCTGAGCTGCTCCCTCAAGCTCGCCGAGCCAATCCCGAAAGGCTTTCCACTGCTCCTTCGTATACGCCTGCCCCCAGGAGGAAGCAAACTGGAAATAATAATTGTCAAATCCGTCATCCAGCGCGTAAAACGGAGCTCTTACGTGAACATTTAAGAGATGATTATAAAGCGATATCCCTCCCAGTCTTTCCTGTCCTTTAGAGAACGCAAGCGCCGAAACCGCATAGCGGTAAAACTGCGGCGAAACATAGAGATCGTCCTCTAAAACGATCGCGCTTCCGTACTCCAGGGAATAATCCCCGCAGAGCAGGACATGGCGTTTTAACCCCAGTCTGTCAGGCCTTTTCTCGATCCGTTTCGGTCCATACCTCCAGTCAAACGCCTCAGATACATTCGCCACCTCTTCGTTATCGCTCTTATCGATCGAAATGATCAGCGGGATCTCCGTATTCTCCGGATAATCCGCGGCCCCGATTGAGGACAGGAGCCTCGCCAGAGCTTTCTCTCTATTATATGCAATTACTACGATACAAGGTCTTATCTCATCCAAGACTTCTACTCCCCGACTACCCCGTTGGTAGCTTCCCAACCAAGGGCAGCGCCCGTGAAATGCCTAACACCAAAGCTTCAAAGGTGCGCCGCTTTCAAATCTGTAAGCGGCTGATTGTGCAGTTACATTCACTTTTGGTTTTCTGCCGAAAGAACTCTGATCAACTGCTTCGCATCTTGAAAATCCGTAATATGCTCCCGGATCCAGCCCTCTTCTTTCTCCCACCAGCAAAGCCTTAGAAGCTCCTCCGCCGTCTCCCTGTCAAACCGCTCCCTGAGCTTCCTTGCCGGAACGCCGACATTGATCGAATACGGCTCTACATCCTTCGTTACGACCGCTCCCGCTCCGATCACAGCACCGTCTCCGATCCGAACACCTTCCAGAATATTTACCCCTTCGCCGATCCATACATCATTGCCGATCAGAATCCGATACCGTTTCCCTTCATCTGAATATATCTCTTCCGAAAAAACCTCCGGACTGTTACTATTCCTGATCCTCCGCGCTTCAGTCTCTGTCCTATTCTTTTTTGACGCTCCGTTCGTATCTGAGTGATATCCCCCATTTTTATTAACGTACGTAAACCCCATCTGACCTACGCCGGAGTAGAACGCCGGATGTAACGCCGCATAGTCCGAAACCGGATGCCTCCCGAGGACTGTCCGAACGTACGGCCCGATGGAGGTATATTTCCCTATCTTCGTATAGGAAATATCCCCGTAATTGCTGACATAGCTCCCAAAGCCCAGCTCAACGCCTGAAAGGATTGTTCCTTTTCCGATATAATTTTTCCCCTTAAGGGCCGTTCCTTTATTCACGTACGAACCCTGCTTCATAACACTTTTCGTACGCCCCTCGATCCCGATCCGGATAAACGGAAAAACCAACCTGCGATATATAATTGATCCTGTCTCTTCTAATTTTCTTTTTATCACTTTTTTATTGCAAGCATAAAAGGAATATGTTATATTTTTTATTTCCCTGCTACACGGTTACTCCGCAAGTAGAATCTTATCACAAATATATCTTCGTCTCAATAAGGAAAAAGGCCCAAAAACGAGCCTTTTTCCTTTGATTTTTCTATATAAATATCATCTGTTTTTGTGCAAAATTTACAAAGAAATCCTTATACGATACCCTGCGCCTTCATCGCCTCAGCTACCTTTAAGAAGCCTGCGATATTCGCTCCGGCAACGTAATTGCCTTCCATATTATACTTCTTCGCCGCATCGTCAAGATTGTGGAAGATATTCACCATGATCGTCTTCAACTTGCTGTCGACCTCCTCGAAAGTCCAGGAAAGACGCTCGGAATTCTGGCTCATCTCAAGGGCTGAAGTCGCAACGCCGCCTGCGTTCGAAGCCTTGCCCGGAGCAAACAGGATACCATTCTTCTGCAAGTACTCGGTCGCGTCCATGGTCGTAGGCATATTTGCGCCCTCAGCTACCGCTATCACACCGTTAGCAACCAAAGTTTTCGCATCCTCGAGATCCAGCTCGTTCTGCGTCGCGCAGGGAAGAGCCACGTCGCACTTCACAGTCCATACGCCATGCTCGCCGTTCTTCTTCTCGTGATATTCCGCGCTCTTTCTGGCAGCAGCGTACTCGGTCAGCCTTGCGCGCTTTACTTCCTTTACTTCCTTTAAGAGAGCAACATCGATCCCCTCCGGATCATAGATCCAACCGGTAGAATCCGAGCAGGTTACAGGCTTCGCTCCAAGCTGCTGCGCCTTCTGGATCGCATAGGTCGCAACGTTGCCCGCGCCCGAAACAGCGATGGTCATTCCCTTGATATCCTTGCCGTTTGACTTTAACATTTCTTCTGTCAGATACAGAAGCCCGTACCCGGTCGCCTCTGTCCTTGCGAGGGAACCGCCGTAGGTCAAACCCTTACCGGTCAGAACACCCTCATAAAGTCCGGTCAGTCTCTTATACTGCCCATACATAAAACCGATCTCTCTCGCGCCGGTTCCGATATCGCCTGCGGGAACGTCGGTATCCGCGCCGATATATTTATGAAGCTCCGTCATAAAGCTCTGGCAGAAGGCCATAACCTCACGATCCGACTTGCCCTTCGGATCAAAGTCCGAGCCTCCCTTGCCGCCGCCGATCGGAAGTCCGGTCAGGGAGTTCTTAAAGATCTGCTCAAAGCCCAGGAACTTGATAATACCAAGGTTTACCGAGGGATGAAGCCGGAGACCTCCCTTGTAGGGGCCAATGGCCGAATTGAACTGAACACGGAACGCATTGTTTACCTGAACCTGTCCCTTGTCGTCTACCCAGGGAACCCTGAACAGAAGCTGTCTCTCGGGAGTAACCAGACGCTCTAAGAGCGCATCCTTTCTGTACTCCTCTTCGTTTGCTTCGATAACGACTCTCAGGGACTCCAGAACCTCCTTCACCGCCTGATGGAACTCGGGCTGAGCGGGATTCTTGTCTACAACAAGCTGGTAAACCTCATCAACATACGACATTTTTTCTCCTCCTTATAATAATGAATAAAAAAGTATAACTATTCAGACCCAAGACTCGGAAAACCTTTGGTTTTCCTCGTTGTTGGCTTCTCGCCAAATGGATTTATTTAAAAATGCAGTCCTGAATACAAGCATTCATCCCGCATTTTTAAATAAATCCGCTTGGTTCTGAATAGTAACAAAAAAGTACGCCTAACAAGAGCGCAGGTCAATTATCCCTGCGCTCTGTCAGACGCCATTGCCTGAAAAAAATTATAGTACGATCCTTTTGAAATAGCAAGTTTTTTAGTTCTCATTACTTTCAGTTTTCCGCCTGACTCTGCGGATATATCTTCTTTAATAACAGCAGAACAACAAACAGCAAAACGATTCCGAAAACCAGAGAAACAGGGGCGTTTCTCGAAAATCCCGCTACAATATAGGTAATAAAGGAAACCAGAGCCACCGTGATCGCGTAAGGCAGCTGTGTCGAAACGTGGCTTACGTGATCGCACTGCGCGCCGGCGCTCGCCATAATCGTCGTATCCGAAATCGGGGAGCAGTGATCACCGCAGACCGCGCCTGCCATACATGCTGAGATCGATATGATCATCAGCTTCGGATCACTGTTCTGGAATACATTGACAACGATCGGGATCAGAATACCGAAGGTCCCCCAGGACGTTCCTGAAGCAAAGGCTAAGAAGCAGCCGACTAAGAATATGATCGCCGGCAGGAAATACATCAGACCTGATGCGCTCTTCTCCATAAGTCCCGCAACGTACTCCGGAGCTCCGAGGCTCATGGTCATTTCCTTTAAGGTCCAGGCGAAAGTCAAAATCAGGATCGCCGGAACCATCGCCTTAAAACCGGCAGGGATACATTCCATACACTCCTTGAACGGAAGCGTACGACGGATCAGATAGATCAGAATCGTCAGTACGATAGCAAAGATCGAGCCAAGGGAAAGACCGATAGAAGCATCTGAGTTGGAAAAGGCCTCGATAAACGAAGTTCCCTCAAAGAATCCGCCGGAATACAGCATACCGATCGTACAGCACAGGATCAACGTAACGATCGGGATCAAAAGGTCTGCTACCGTCCCCTTTGCGTCCGCGGCTACCTCATCCTCATCCGTCTTTTCCGAAGCGACCGTAAAGAGATCATCATGAAGCACGGCATTGTCTTCAAATTTCTTCATCGGACCGTAATCGATCTTCATCAGAATGATCATGATCATCATAGCGATGGTCAGAAGCGCGTAGTAATTATATGGGATCGCCCGGACAAAGATCGTAAAGCCGTCCTCTCCCTCAACACAGCCCGACACCGCCGCGGCCCACGAAGAGATCGGAGCTATGATACAGACCGGAGCCGCCGTCGCGTCGATCAGATACGCTAGCTTCGCTCTTGAGATCTTATGCCGGTCCGTCACCGGCCGCATAACCGATCCAACCGTCAGACAGTTGAAATAATCATCAATAAAAATCAGCACACCTAACGCCATAGTCGCAAGCTGCGCCCCTGCCCTCGTTTTGATATGCTCCTGCATATACTTTCCGAACGCTCTGGAGCCGCCGGCCTTGTTCATAAGCCCGACCATTGCGCCAAGCACTACTAAGAAGATCAGGATCCCGACATTATAACTGTCGGAAAGCGACGTGATCAGACCGCCGTTCAACACATGCTCAAAGGTTCCGACAAAGGAAAAGCCTGAATAGAACAGTCCCCCGCAGATGATCCCGATAAACAGAGAGCTGTAGACCTCCTTGGTGATCAATGCCAGAACGATAGCAATTAATGACGGTACCAATGACCAGAACGTCGCATACATAAACGATGCCTCCAAATTTTTTCACCTCCTCTGTATCAACGCTTTAACGCGATAAACTATTAAAAAATCATAAACAATATACCACATCCCTATGGATTTATCCAGAACTATTCAATTTGTTATTCAACGCAAACTTCCACTCGCAATCATATCCTTTCATACCAAAAAACCCGGAAATATACCAAGAGAGCCAGGAAACCTGTACAAAAGGATTCCTGGCTCCATAACCTCTGAAATATTATGACACTATTTTTGTTTACTTATTTTTCCAGCTTGAAGCTGACACTGAACAAGTTCCCGTTTGTCTTGGCCATCTGACCGTAATAAACCGCCTGCAGATTGAGCTTATAGGTAACATTCTCCTTGATCTGTTTCGGATCCTTCAGAGGAAGGATAATCACATAATCACCGCTGTCATATTTACCATCTTCATCAAACGTGGGCGGATAAATACCAGGATCCGGGGTTTTTTCCGTTTCATCAAAAGGCGTATCCTTCAGCTCAACCAGGGAATCAAAGGTCAGATTCTCATAATGCTTGTTATTTACCGCATTGTTCTCATAGTACCCCCAACCGAAAGCCTTCATCAGATCCTCCGAGTTGTTCTTCGTCATAGCAAGCTTTTCTATCTTTGCTCCGGTCTTCGTCTTCGGAGTCAGATGAATTTCCAGATAACGGCTTTCATCGCTCTGACCGGTTACAAGAGAAGCGGTCTTATTCTTCACTTTAACAGCAGGAACTGTCTGCTTCGGTTTAACTACGAAATCAATCCCGGCAGACTCGGTGGTGAAGGTTCCGATCCCGCTGAACGTATATTTGAAAGTCAATGTATAGGATTTTCCATTTTCCAGCTTAAAGGCATCCTCATCCCCTTCATCATAATAGCGGGTGACAATATAATATACATTTTTATTCTTCTCAAGCTCCTCCTCTGTTGCATCTGTATGCATTTCTTCGTAGGATTTTCTAATGAAATGAGGAGTCTGCTCCCCGTCTTCCTCATAATATCTTTTAGTATCGGGATTGACCTCCTGTAGTGAAAGATCCGTGATATCCATAGAAAGATTCTTTAACACAGCGGTATAAGCTATCCACGTAGTAGTATCTGCAGGATTCAAGGTCCCCTTTGCCTTTACGGTAACAGTTGGCTTCGCTTTTATAACCTTTATGGTAACCTTGAAATCCTTCAGAGCCACATCACTATCCTCTTCTGTCGCAACCGGCAGCTCTCTTATGGTATATACATAATTTCCGGGCTTCAGATTCCTGGTAACGGTATTATCCAGCATAACGGCGGACATCTTCCCATCCTCAATAACTAACGTTGCAATCTGGCTCAGCTCCGGCTTGTTCTTTTGCGCAACGACAACTACATCATCGTCCCCTGAGCTATCAAAGCTGATCTCCGTATTACCGCCGCCGGTGGGAAGATTCGTAACGGTATAGGTCGTACTCGTTTCTTCGTTGCCTCGATAATTCCAATTCAGTGTCAGCGTCGCCGTTTTAGGTTTGAATACAGGGATTGCGTCTACTACCTTTATACTGAAAGCCAGATAGGTTGTCAGAGGAACTTCGTCATCTCCGTATGCCAGGATAGGCTTAATCTTAAACGAATATGTACCCTTGGCAAAATCAGATCCAGGCAGGCTGACACGGATCCTGTCCTCATCAAATTCCATAGAACTAATCAGCTCTTCTGCTTCGTCACTGAGTTTTTTACTTCCGGTAAAAGTCAGAGTATCCTCATCAAAACCGGCAACCTCCGCCTCCTTCTGGTTTGCGACGGCAAGAAGCTCTGCCGGGCTCGATTCAAACCTTCTATTTAATGTCAGTACGTTCTTTGCCACTTTTTTTATGGGATCCGTCGTTGTGTCCGTTATTTCGTACAATGTAACCTTCGCCAGGGTAGTTGTTACATTCACGGTAAATACATAGGTGATCGGACGGCTCCAGTCACTTCTTTGAACATCGAAGGTAACCTTACCTTTCTCAGGATACCCACTGATGCTGATCTCCAGATAATCCTTTATATTCCCCTTCTCATCGGGTTCCACCTCGACTGCCTTGATGCTTACCGTATCAGGATCCAGGGTCGTCTTTGCGCCCCAGTCTTCAATAGCAGGATCTTCCGTGGTAAGCTCCGGTAGCTTCTCCGTAGCCTCCTGGAAGAGAGGAACCGCTTTCCCAGCGCTGTTTTTGAGCTGAAGCTGATAGACCTGGTCTTTTTTATTAACGTTGACGGTAACCGCGGATTTTTCCAGCGCAAACCCTGGTCTGCTGTTGGTATAAGAAATTGTTACTTTTCTGTAAACAATATCCTCGTACCCGGCATATTTAAAACAAACATAGCCGCTAACAATTTCTTTCCCCTCACTGTCCTTCATTATATCATTCTCATCACTGCGGATGATATAAAAGGTCTTATAGTCATCTTCATCCGTCTTGATCAGATCAAAATTCGTATCGAAAGGATCCGGATCCTCCACATCTCCGTATCCTCCCTTTGCGATATCAGCATAATTTTTTTCAGAAATAAGCCATACAGCATCAAGCGGCTCATTCTCGAGGCTCTGCGTTAACTCTACCTTTCCGCCTCCTCCCGTATATTTCCCGTCAACCGAATATCCGTTTCGGTTATAGAAAAGGTTAATGGAGCCGGTTGTTTTGACCGTAGGATTCGGTTTTGTATTGACCACGGAAAGTTTAATTATCGGAATATAGAATTCCTCCGAGGTCCCCGTGAAAAACCCTTTCAGGTAAAGCACACCGCTAGTATACGCTTTAATAGTCGCGCTGGTAGAAGCCTTCAGATAGTATGCCCCCTCAGACCGCTTGTAGCTGATCGTAAGATCCGAAAAATCCTTTCTTGTTGTTTCCTTGTTAACGGTTTCCGATTTTACAACCGTTAACTGATTTCCATAGATCTCATAATCCTCTCCGTAAACAGTACGGATATCCAACTTTATCCCAACCGTAGACTGCCTGCTGACCGTAAGTCCGGTTTCGGAAACTACAAGCCGCGGCGTTGCGTCCAATACCCGAATATAAAACACATAAGTTGCAGAGGGTTTGTTTTCTTTCTTATAGGTACTGGTCACCGTAATACGTGCAGTTCCAAGAGCTCCCTTAGGAACCGTGATCTTATTTTTATTATCTGTACTTTTAGCGGCTCCTAATGTCGCCACAGCTGTATTATTTGTCTTCCAGTCCGTCGTTGTGATCAGGCTTTCCTCGCTGTCTTCGGTCGCATAGGCATTGATACTTATTTCAAAGGTCTGAGCCGAGGTGGAAAGCGCATGCTGCTCAAATTCAATAAAGACTGGAGGGTCTTCTTCGGATCCTTCCTCCGAAAAAACCTTTGCCCGTTCAACAGGATACCCAAGAATCGCATCTTCCCTTCCTTCGCCGATCGGAAATTCTTCTTCGTTTCCGTAAAGTGAAAGCTTTGTGATCCTCTCTTTTTCCCCGACATGGACAGTGAAGGTGATTTTTACGTTCGTGTTGCCTTTCAGAGTCGCTGTAATTGTGGTTTGCTGATCCTCCCCGACTGCCTGGATGACACCAACGGTCGAAATTGATGCCGCGGTTTTTGTCGAACTGCTATAATCCCACCAGTAGGGCTGTGTACCGGCAATCGTCAATTGAGCCTTATAGCCGGCAGTCTTAAAGGTATAGCTCTTATCTGACTCATTAAACACCGCAGGACTCCCGACGGAATAAATGGCCTGGCTGGAGGCACTCAGTGTACCGCAGCTGGGCACCAGGGTTATATCATCATCGGGCATAGTAAGTTTAAAGACATAGGTATTCCCCGAGGTGCTGTCAACAACGGAAGGTACGGTATTGCTTTTGCTGTCTTGAAAATAATAAGACTGCAGGTACTTACCACTTCCGGCATTAAAAGTGACCCTCACCGTTTTTCCGGCTTCTGCGTTCGCCGGTGCAGTAGTTAATTTGGTGCTGCCATACTTAACAGTATGTATGGCAAGAGATTTATATGTGTATTTCTTCTTTTCCGCATAGCTTCGGGCAGTCTCATTATAGCCCTGAAGCGTAATGCCGCTCTTGGTAGGGAAAGCATCCTCCGCTATAGTAGCAACGTATTCTCCCAAAGTAATGGTAGTCAGCGCGGTACACCCTTCAAAGGCCTTTGTGTCGATCTGCACCGCGTAACGCAAGGAAATAGTCTTCAGAGCCTTACAGCCGGAAAAAGCTCCCGAACGGATGATCGTCAGACAGTTTACGTTTGCTGTCGTCAGCTTTTCACAGCCTGAGAAAGTATACATCGGCAGCTCGATCGTAGTCTCTATATTTCCGGAAGGAGAAGGAAGACTGACCGAGGTAAGGCTCTTATTATTTTCAAAAATCCGGATCCCCAGAGTACAATTTTCAAAGTCGAGCCTGGTCAGATCCAGAGCAGTAAAACCGCACCCGTAAAATGCGTTATTACCGATCTCATTGATCAACGCCGAAAAACTCATGCTGTCGCCAAGATTACCGCAGTTCTGAAAAGCGTATGCACCTATGCTCTCCAGCTTGTTCATGGAAACCGTCAGGAGATCACTGCAGCTATCAAAGGCGTGGGCGCCGACGGTAGCGGCATCTGGCGCAGAAAAGCTTCGAATATGAGTCCCGCTGAAAGCGTAGTCCCCAATAGAGGTTATATTCTCACTGTTAACAAAGGATATTGTTGTAAGAGAGGAATCGCTGAAAACATATGGTTCGATCGCAAAGCCCGCTGTAACAGGAACATAATTCACTGCCGTGATCATCGTACTCTCAAAGGCGTGCGCCTGAATTGCCTTTATTTGGCAGCCGTCTTCAAATTCAACTCTGGTAATTCCGGCGAACTCACCACTTGTGAAAAGACCTGCCGGTATGGTTATCGCAGTCCCATTTTCTGCCTTAGGAATAACCGCAACATTCCCGATTACAGCTGAACCGCTCGCCTTAAGAAAACCATAATTGGGGTTCGAAACAGGATCACCTGTCAGATCAATTGTGAGGAAATCTGAAGGGTCCTCATCAACCCCTAACGCTTCAATCGGTTCTCCTGTTTCATCTGTCAACACAGGATCCTCTTCGTTCACCGGTACCGCGGTATCTGCCTGCGCATTATCTGCATCATCCGCTATATCTGTACCGATATCAGCAATCTCGGATTTCTCTGCCGCCGATCCGGTATCTTCCGGAGACATCGCTGTATCCTGTTCGTTCTCTATGGCAGGATCCTCGGAGGTATTCAGATCCGTCGTATCCTGTATCTTCAGCTCCTCGCCCGTGATCTCTTCAGGATCTGTAACAGGACTGTCCGGTTTTTCCTCCACAGTCTCCAGGACGGTATTCGTACCCGTCTCCGCTTCATCCGCCCAAACCGTCGTCGGGATCGAAGTAAACAGCATAGCCGCCGCAAGCACGGCAGCCGTGATCCCGGATAAGCTCTTCCTCTTTTTCATAAAACCTCTCTCCTTACAAATATTTAAGATCAAATGACATAAAATGTTTACATAATATTCAAAGGTTATTGTAACATAAGAAACTACGCTGTGACAACTGAAATTTTTAGGGTTATTATTGTTTTTTAATATTCTTTATACTTTTTTAATAAGCCGCTCCACCATATTTTTATCGACTTGAGAACTTTTCGCGTTTTTGTTATACTGTCCCCGTTGATTAAAGTTGTCAGCTATCCGAAATGCTCGGAGCTGATTTTGCGGCACACGCCGGGAAAAGAGAATACAATGGAAAAACAAACCCTGGAACAAAACGAACCTATCTGGAAGGACAGAAAGCGGACCGTTTTCGGTCTTCCCTGGACCTTTACCAAATACAGTCTGACCCCGGATCGGCTTTTTATAGAAAGAGGCCTGGCCCAGTCCACCGAGGATGAAGTGAGACTTTATCGCATTCTGGATATCCGGCTTGTCCGAAGCCTCAGCCAGAAGATGTTCGGTCTCGGGACTCTGCAGATCAATTCCTCCGACCGGACCTTGAAAAATTTTGAGTTAAAGAATATCAAAAATTCCAAATACGTTAAAGAGCTGTTATCCGAAATGGTCGAAAAGCAGCGTATGGAGAAACGTGTGGTCAACCGGGAGGTCATGGGCGGACCCGGGGATTTTAATGACGACGGGTTTGATGATGACGATGATGGCAACAATTAAAACGCATGCGATCCGTCTTATAGCGCCGATTCTTGCGCTGTTGATCGGCGGCTTCGCTTGGCTTAAGCCTGTTTCCGCTTGGGAGGCAGAGGAGAGCGAGAGCGTTTCGGAGGTTTTGAGCAATGAGTACGATTCCGCCTCCGGCGGGGGCGCGGCGGTCACAAAGCAGCTTGCCATCGGCGGATACGCGACAAAGCTCTATGACAGCGGGAGCGGACTGCCTACCTCCGAAAGCAACGCGATCCTTGCGACCCGTGACGGCTTTATCTGGATCGGGAGCTATTCCGGTCTGATCCGCTATGACGGCAGCGACTTTGAACGATATAACTCCTCAACCGGTATCACAAGCGTCAACGCTCTGTTCGAGGACAGCAGGAATCGGCTCTGGATCGGGACCAACGACAACGGCCTGATCTATCTGGAGCGCGGGAAACAGACTCAGTTCACCCAGGATGACGGGCTTCTGTCCTCCGCGATCCGGACCATTACTGAGGACGCTTCCGGCATCATCTATGCCGGTACGACCCACGGCATCGCCTATATTGAAGAGGTTACCGGAGAAAGCGGGGAGGCAGAGCAAAAGCTGTCGCTTTTAAACGACCCCCAGCTGATCGGCGAGTATATCATACGTCTTTGTACGGCTCCCGACGGGAGTATCTACGGAAATACCCGCTCCGGGGCCCTGTTTTCCATTCAGAACAAGCGGGTAACTTCTTTCTATAACGGACCCGATATCAATACCGGAAATGTGACGACCGTCTTTCCCGATCCGGAGCGGGCGGGCTCTGTCTATATCGGTACCGACGGCAATATGGTCTATTACGGGAGCTTTGACACGGGCTTTTCGGACCTGAAGGAGCTTTCGATCGAGCCTGCGACCGGCGCTAACTGGATCATCCGGGCCGCAAATCGTATCTTTGTCTGTACGGACGGAGATATCGGATATTTTGATGAGAATGATCGGTTTACGATCCTTAATAATCTCCCCATGAATAATTCCATCGGCTCCATGATCGAGGACTATGAGGGCAACCTGTGGTTTACCTCCAGCCGCCAGGGAGTTATGAAGATCGTCTCCAACCGTTTTACCAATATTACCGAAATGGCAGGCGTAGAACCGGCTGTCGTGAATTCGACCTGCAAAAGCGGGGATCTGCTCTATATTGGAACGGACTCCGGCCTCGTGATCCTGGATACGCGCTATAACGAGATCCAGAATGACCTGACAGAGCTGCTTTCTGAGGCCAGGATCCGCTGTATCGTAAACGACCCCGAAGGAAATATCTGGATCTCGACCTATTCTGACGAAAAGGGCCTGGTCTGCTATCGAAAAGACGGAGCGATACGAAGCTATACCGAAGAGGACGGCCTTCTTAATATTAAGGTTCGCTGTACCAGCGTTATGTCGGACGGCTCGATCCTTGTCGGTACAAACGGCGGCGTCAATCTTATCCGTAACGGCGAGATCGTCGCAAGCTACGGAGAGGCCAACGGCATTACGAATGCGGTATCGCTGACGGTCTGCGAGGGAGAGGACGATAAGATCTATGTCGGAACCGACGGAGACGGGATCTATATCATTGACGGGAACCGGATCACAAGACTTGGCAGGAAGGACGGTCTGACAAGCGAGGTCATCCTGCGAATCAAGGCCGACTCAGAGCGGGGCGTCTACTGGATCGTTACTTCAAATTCCCTTGCCTATATGAAGGATGAGGTCGTAACAACCGTCCGGAATTTCCCTTATTCAAATAACTATGATATTTATTACGACAATAACGGCAACGCCTGGATTCTCGCCTCTAACGGGATCTATGTGGCAAAGGCCGAGGAGCTAATCAAAAACGAGACCTTCGAATATCTCTTTTACGATACGACAAGCGGTCTTCCCTCAGTCGCTACCGGAAACTCCTTCAGCGCTCTGACGGAGGATGGAACGCTTTATATCGCCGGACGATCCGGGGTCAGCAGCCTGAATATCAACAACTATTTTGAGAGCGCAAACGACATCCACCTGACGGTGCCCTATATCGACGTGGACGATGAACGTTACTATATCAACGAGGATCTGGCGATAACGATCCCCTCCTTTGCAAAGGTAGTAACGATCTATGACTATGCCCTGACTTACTCGATGCAGAATCCCCGCATCCAGTATTATCTCGAGCGGTTCGACAAGGAAGCGACGCAGCTTACAAAGCTCGAAATGGAGCCGGTCCGTTATACGAACCTTGACGGCGGCCGCTATGTCTTCCATCTTTCCGTGATCAATCCCTCCACCGGAGAGATCCAGAAAACTCTGGAGATAGCCATCCGTAAGGAGTTAGCGGTCTATGAACAGCCCTTAGTCTGGATCGTTGCCGCCATCCTTCTCGGCGTTATTATCGTTATCCTCGTTCAGCGCTATATCAGAAAGCGCACAGACAAGCTGGAACGCGAGGCCAGAGAGCGAAAGATCTTTGTCGACGAGCTGGTCGGAGCTCTCGCGAAATGCGTCGACAGCAAGGACGAATATACGAACGGTCATTCCTTCCGGGTGGCGAAATATACAAAGTTGCTGGCGGAAAAGGTTCTTCAGGCGCAGGGAACCGAGGATAAGGAGCTGCTGGATCAGTATTATAACGACGCTCTGATGCACGATATCGGAAAGATCAGTATCCCGGATGAGATCTTAAACAAGCAGGACAAGCTGAACGACGAAGAATATGAGACGATGAAGAGCCACGCTACCAGAGGCTATGATATCCTAAAGGACGTAAGGATCCAGACCGATCTTTCGGACGGCGCCCACTACCACCACGAACGTTACGACGGAAAGGGCTATCCGGAGGGGCTGAAGGGGGACGCAATTCCTCTGGTCGCAAGGATCATCGCTGTTGCGGATGCCTTCGATGCCATGTATTCGACCCGTCCCTACCGAAAAAAGCTGCCCTTAAGCTTTGTTGCCTCCGAAATTGAAAAAGGGGCCGGAACACAGTTTGACCCACAGGTTGTAGAAAAATTTATGGAGCTGGTCCGCGAAGGGGCCTTCGCTGAAGAATAATTGTCTGCCCGGTTGATCATCCCGGGCAGATTTATCGTAAACGAATTAAATAAATTCGTTTACGATAAATATTGATGCGCACGATTGCGGTAAGGGAGGCGCTTTCAGCGCTCCGCAATCGGCGCAATAGGAAACGAATAAATTCGTTTCCTATTTATTACCACCTGATACTCACTTCCCCGCTGTTGACATTAAGGATATTTCCGGCCTCGTCCCGAATCCTCAGGGAAAAATCCTCATTGATCGAAAGCGCCTCCGCCTTGATAGGAGCAGACTTTTTCCCTCCGGTATCCATAGCTCTGGCATCGAAAACAGAGATCGTTTTCCCGAGAATCAGGCTCCGCTCTTGATATTCCTTAAGATATTCCGGTTGCTTTCCCGGAAAGTCCCGGTTCATCCGGTCAAGCTGCCGAATCATTTCCGACGCAAGCTCTGCCCTTGTGATTCTTTTCCCGGTCTCGAGATACAGAGAGGTCGCGATATCCCGGATTCCTTCGTCAAAATCCGAAAGCTCCTCATTAACGTTGACACCGATCCCTATGATCAGGCTCTGGATCCGCCCTGTTTCGTTCTCAACCGACATCTCCGTCAAAATCCCGCAGAGCTTTTTTTTGTTCATCACAAGATCGTTGACCCACTTGATGCCAAGTATATTTTTTTGAGGCTCCCTGGTTGAAGGCTCGTGGCAGCTATAGCCCGCACCTTCCGACTCGATATGAAGATCGGTATCCGGGTCTTCACCAAGCACCTTCTCGATCGCCCGCAGCACGGCGACCGCTGTCCATGCCGTGATCCCCGTTACGTCTGCCGGTGCCTCCTCTCTGCGCATCAGATAGGACAGATAGATCCCCTTATCCTTCGGGGAAGCAAAGCTCCGCCCCCGTCTCCCGCGGCCACTCGTCTGCTCATTGGCGATGACCGTAAAGGAGTCCTCCGCTCCCTCATAAGCCAACTCCGAGAGCCTGACATTCGTCGAAGAGATACTGTCATAGCACAGGACCCTCTTCATCCGCTCCGCCGGCAGCCTGCAGGAAAGCTCCGCCGTATCTAACCGATCCGGGGAGGCTACAATACGATAACCTCTGTTATTAAATGATTCGATCTCATATCCCTCGCTTCGAAGCGCTTTGATCGCCTTATTGACAGACATACGGGTAACGCCGAGTTCTCTGCTCATCTCCTCGCCCGAGATAAATCCGGACTCCGTCTGTTCCGCGTTTTTTAACAGTCCTACTACCTTATCCTTTGTCGTCACTACAGCTCGATCCCCCGTCTTGCCTGGATCCCCTTCTCATAGGGATGCCTCTTACAGCGAAATTCCGTAATATAATCCGCCTCCTCAAGCATCCACCTCTTCGGGTCGCGCCCGGTCAGCACGATTTCCCTGTTCTCCGGCCTCTTCATAACGACCTGCTTTAACAGTTCCTCGCTGAGCATCCCGTAATTCACCGCCGCAAGCGCCTCATCCAAAACCAGCAGCTCCGGTACTTTGCCGGAATTCGACTCTTCTCCGATATTTACCTCTTCCAACGCACATCGGTCCGATTCTTCGCCGGCATTCACCTCTTCCAACGCTAACCGCTCTGATTCCTCGCCGGTACTCGACTCTTCCGGAAGGAACTCTGCTAACAGCCCGTCCTGCCGTAATCTTGTCTCCTCCTTTTCGGATTCCGACATCTGGAACGTAAACTTCCCCGTCGTCTTTCCGTCAACGATCTTTGCGCCGCACTGCCGTAACAGCCCGACCTCCCCGCTCTCGGACCCGCCGCCCTTTAAAAATCTTACAATATAAACGCGAAAGCCCGCGGAAAGCGCTCTGAGCGCAAGCCCTGCCGCAGCGGTCGACTTTCCCTTTCCCTCTCCGTAATATAAATGAACCAGCATGATCTTACCTCTGAATGATACTCGCAAACGCAAATGATTTCCGTTTTCCTTTTTTTGATAAAGCAAACATACCGGAATAGCGTTTGCGAGTGCGGTTTACTGGCAATGAAAAGCATTAACCAGTAAATATAACCGACGCAACAGTCACATATCTTTTTTATGCGGCTTTAAATACATATTGATATCATCGATCGGGTACTGAGAGAGATTTCCGAGGATGCTCCGGGAGTCCGCCTGCTTCAGCATTTTCTCCCGGGCCCCGACGATCTCCCGCTCGGTCTTTCGCTTCGACGGCCCGCCAAGGCACCCGCCCGGGCACATCATCCCTTCGATAAAATCCTCTTCCAGCCTTCCAGCCTTTAACTGTAACAGCGCCGCCTTGCACTCCTGTCCGCCTGCACATCTGCGAAGCCTTATATCCTGCGTTTCGATGCCCCTCTCCTTCATGACCTCGATCACGGCGGCAGCCACTCCTCCCGAAGTCGCAAACCTCTTCCCCCAGAGGGAGGACTTCTGATACCCCTCCTCTACGGGCTTTAACTCTACGTTTTTTGACCTGAGCAGAGATGAGAAATTCCCGTAGGTCATAGCAAAATCCGCCCGTCCTTCGATGCTCTCGTCCTGCGATTCCGCCTTCTTTGCGATACAGGGGCCGATAAAGACCGTCACACAGCCCGGATACAGATGCTTTAGGAGCCTTGAAAGCGCGTTCATAGGCGATACCGTATGAGACTTGTTTTTCTCATACTGCTCCGGAAACTGCTTCTTCAGATAATTGATGAACGCGGGACAGCAGGAGGTTGTCATCTTCCTTCCGGAATACATCGCAGCCTCCCATTCGATCGCCTCAAAGGCAGCCGTGATATCTCCGCCGAGACCTACCTCGATCATATCGTCAAAGCCCAGCTCCAGACAGGCCTGTCGGATCGATGCCATACCGATATCCGTTCCAAACTGCCCTTCCGTCGCCGGGGCGCACATAGCAAAAACCTTTTTCTCCGACTGGATCGCCCGGATGATATCTACCAGGAAGGACTTCGAAGAGATTGCCCCAAAGGGACAGGCGTGTATACAATGTCCGCACTGGATACATTTGTCCTCATCAATAATACAGATCCCGTCCTCGTCATAGGTGATGGCATCCGCCGGACAGGCCTTTCTGCATGGCCGTACCAGATGCGCGATCGCTTCATAGGGGCAGGCATCCGCGCACATCCCGCACTCCTTGCACTTGCTGGAATCGATCCTCGAACGGGTCAGCCCGATCTCGATAGCTCCGAACCGGCAGGAATTATAGCAGGCCTTTCCGGTACAGAGCCTGCAGTTGTCCGTCACCGTATAGGCGGAAATCGGACAGCTCTCACAGGCTGGCGTAAGCACCTGTACGATATTCTTCGACATATTTTCCGGCGTCGGATTCAGACCGAGCGACAGGCGGATCCTTTGTCTGACCAGCTCTCTTTCCTTATAAATACAGCAACGGTACTCGGACTTCGGTCCCGGACTGATCTTATAGACCAGCTCCTCCTTTGCCTCCTCAGTGATCTCACCCTGCCAGGCAAGCCTTGCCACCTCTTCATCAATCTTATGCTTGATCGAAAGCAAACCCTGATCATTTGTAACCATAGAATCCTCCTTAGAATAGAAGCCTTGACGCGGCAGCAGCCGTTCCGTCTTCCTTTACGGCGACCAGCCGGATCGCCGGTATCGTATCTTCTGTCTGAGCTCCCTCATCCACGACTTTTCCGTCAGGAGAAACCCACTCTTTGGCAGAATACACCCTGAGCCTTTCTCCTTCAAAGCACTGATTCACAAAATGCAGCTCCATATCGGAAATGCAATGCTCCCTGTGGAAGCTCGCAGGAAACGCATTCAGAAACAGATCAATATATTTGACGTTGTTCATATGCTCCGAACGGTCCAGCTCCGTATAAGTCACAGTATGCGTATAGCGATACTCCATCCCGCCCCCGTCCCGACTGATCCGCGAAAACCTCGGTAGCCCGTTCTCCTTCGGCGAACTGATATCCCGCTGAAAATCAATATCCGACAGCCGCCTCAGCCGCTGCTCCTTTAAATGAAAGGGACAGGTCTCGACTCTGCCTGCTGCCACCAGTTCAAACTCCGCGGACAGGTTCTGAAAGCCCGTTCCGTTCTCCCTTCCAAGCTCTGCCGGATCGAATTTCCCCTTCGCGGCGCTGACATGAAGGGCATGATTTACCAAAAGCGGCGACTTTACCGTTTCCACCCAGGTCTCAAGCCTGAGAGGGGCGTTAAAGTCCATCTTTTTATAGATATGCAGCTTATACTTCGTAAAGATCCAGGCGCAGCCCGTCCGCTCGGGCATCGCGTCATTCCCCAGTCCGTAGCAGTACATATGCGCCGAGGTCAGGTCCTGAAACAGATTAAAATATCCCTTGGCCCCGATCAGACCGTCTTCATCCGCATCCCTAAACCTAGGTACAAAGGTCTCCGTATATACATTATTTTCCATTCATTTCTTCCTTATCCCAATAATGTGATCCCTGAGCTCAAAGCTCGTTAGCCCCTCCGTAAGCTCCGGCGCAACATCCTGTTTTCGAAAAACATATATGATATCGCCTCGAACAAAGCCCGTCCGAAGCGTCTCCTTCCACTCCTCGACGTTTCGATCGATCACGGGATTGATATCCCTCGCGTAGTAGTAATTATTCTGCCACATCCCATTCAGATAGGCAAAATACGCCGAATCCATCAGAATATCGTTTTCGTTATACAGAAAAACAATGCCTTGAAAGAAACTGATCGGCGAGATCGCGTCCTGAAGCGTCTCACCGCTCTCCGCAATACTCCCTGAAAGCTCTCCGCTATTCTCCCAGAAGCAGTCATAGGTCTGCTCCTTAGCGAAATAATTGTGCTTCCCAGCAAGCATTTCAGAGATATCAAAAAGCTGAAGGCCCAGGGAAAGGATCGTCAGTCCGTAAAACAGGACCCGGCTTCCTTTTTTTCTCTCCACTCCTGCAGCACCCCGTCTATTTCCGCTTTCAAAGAAGCTCCGGTAACAGAGGGTTATCGCCAACAGCATCAGCAGATAGACCGCCGTCCAGATAAACCGGCCGTTTGAGCGGAAAATCCCGAGGAGCTTCCTTATAAAACCCGGATAGGGCACTCCGAACAGCTTTTTATCGTTCAGTGTCACAATGGGAAACATAGAAAGCATACAGCTGACCGTAAACAGGGCCGCCGCCAGAAGAGGGCGATATCCCGTCTGAAACAGACGAAACCGCTTCCTGCTGTAGATATAACTCACTCCTGCCGCGATCGCTCCTGTAATCAGCAGAAACAGTATCCCTCCGCCGAGATAGCCAAAGCCCTCGTACTGAAACCCATTGTAGGTCGGAAGACTGCCGTAAAGCCTTCCGTCGTCCAGAGGATTGACAAAGGTATTCAGATTGCTGGTAAAGGTTCCCAGTCCCTCGCCGACCGCGTTGGAATCCCCGTAAAACCCGCCGTAGAGGATCAGAGCGAACAAAGCGGACGCGCAGAAAAGGATTAACTCCAAAGCCCCGTTTCGCACCGAACTACACACCGAACCACGGATTTCCCGAACCGTCAGAACCTCATCGACCGCAGCGCACAAAAGGATCAGGCCTGCCATCGGCAGAAAATACGAATGGATACTGACACAGAAAAAGCCGAGAAGAGCCCACAGCAAAAGCCTTGTTCTCAGAGAAAGCTCCTCCTGATACAGCCACAGCGCAAGCGCAGCGATGATGATCCATTGGGAGGCCAGGGCGGTATGATAATACATCCTCTGAATGATCGGATAGCTGATGATAAAGAAAACGGAATAAATAACAGAAGCTATTTTATTGTTCAGAAACCGATAGAGCAGAAGGCTCGAAAACCCACCCATCAGCATAAACGACATAAGCCCCGCAAGCCCGAAATACTGAAACCTCTGCGGCAGAATCCAGGCAAACAGCTTGAAAAGCACCGCAAGCAAGGGGATTGAATCCGTATAGATCACCGACATCTTGTTCGGGTAGGACAGCGTCTCGATCAGTCCGATGGGAAACTGCCAGTTGCTCACCCGAAAATGACAGAAGCCGATATAATGCTGCTTCAGGTCCATATCCCCCAAAAGGAGCCAGTCGTCATAGGTCGGATTCAAGATCCTGATGCCGTATATCAATAGAAAGCAGGCCGCCCCGAGAAGACAGCCCCACAAAAACGTTGATCGTCTGTCCGATGCCTCAGCCCTCATTCCACCAGACCTTCCTACCGGACAATAATAACTTCATCCGATTCCAATGCCTTCTGGTACAGCTCGTCGATCCGCTCCGACAGCCTCTTCTCCGAGCGCTTGATGATGTTCAGATTCGGCTTCGTAACAGGATGCTTCGCCACAAAGATCGTACAGCAGTCCTCATAGGGCAGGATCGAGGTCGCGTAAGTCCCGATCTGCTCCGAGCGCTCTATGATCTCCTGCTTGTCAAAGCCGATAAGCGGCCGGTAAACGGGCAGCGTACAGACCTCGTTCGTACAGTTCAAGGACTGCATGGTCTGGCTCGCCACCTGCCCGATGCTCTCCCCGGTGATCAGCCCGAGACATTCGCTCTGCTTTGCCAGATCCTCCGCGATCCGCATCATATACCGCCGCATGATGATGGTCAGCTCATCCTTGGGGCATTTCTCATAGATCTCCATCTGGATATCCGTAAAATTGATAACGTGCAGATAGATCGGTCCGGAATACTTCGCCACCGTCTTTGCGAGATCGATCACCTTCTGCTTTGCCCGCTCACTGGTATAGGGCGGCGCATGGAAGTATACCGCGTCGATCTTTACGCCGCGCTTTGCGATCATATACCCCGCTACCGGCGAATCAATCCCTCCGGACAAGAGAAGCATTCCCTTTCCGTTGGTACCCACCGGCATTCCTCCGGGTCCCGGGATCGTCTCAGAATAGATATAGATCCGCTCTCTGATCTCGATATTCAGCCAGATCTCCGGCTCGTGGACATCCACCTTCATCTCCGGGAAGCGATCTAAGATCCTGCCGCCCAACTCCATATTGATCTCCTGGGAATTGAGGGGATAGTCCTTCCTTGCCCGTCTGGCGTTGACCTTAAAGGTCCTGTGCTTATCGGGATAAACCTCGTCGACGTAGCGGATGACCTCCTCGGAAAGCCTGTCAAAGCCCTCGTCCGCAACGTGTTTGACCGGACAAATCCCGGTGATCCCGAATACACAGCGCAGGTTCCCTGCGACCTCGTCAAAATCGTAGTCTGCAAGGCATTCGATATAGATCCGTCCGGAAGCCTTTGTCACCTCAAACCAGTCGGAAAGTCCCTTCTCTTCCAGATCTTGTGACGGGATACTCTTTTTCAGAGCATACTTGATCTGCTTTACCAGCGCATCCTCAAACAGCCCCCGGTTCTTTCCCTTGATCGCGATCTCCGCGTATTTTATCAAAAATGCCGTATATTTCATGCTATCTCCTTACAAATCTTTCGAGGGCAGGCACGATCTCGCGCAAAGCCTCTAACGTATATTCCAGTTCTTCCCTCGTCGTCTCCCGGCTCATACTGAAGCGGACCGTCTTATCCAAAAGGTCCCTCGCAAGCCCGATCGCCTTTAACGTCTCCGAAACGGCGGGCTTGTTGCTCGAACAGGCAGAGCCTGCGGAAACATAGATCCCTTTTTCCTCCAAAGCGTGCAGCATGACCTCCGCCCGGATCTTTTCAAAGGAAACGCTTATGATATGCGGAGCAGTCCTTCGTACCGCCTCGGGAAGCGGAGCCTCCGGCAGACCGTTGATCCCCGCTATCCCGTCGATCTTTCGTACTTCTTCTATGAAAAACGTCTTCAGCTCGTAAAGCCTTTCCAGATCTTCTTCCAGATCTCGAAAAACCAGATCGACCGCTTTTCCCATACCAGCGATCCCCTGAACGTTTTCGGTCCCCGAGCGTAGACCGCCCTGCTGTCCGCCTCCGAAAAGCAGCGGAGTGAGCTTGACCCTTCCGACATTGGGCTTCCCTGAATAACCGTTAATATAGAGAAATCCGACCCCCTTGGGACCGTGAAGCTTATGCGCGCTGACCGAGAGCAGGTCGATCCCGCTCTTTTTCGGATAGATCCGGCTCTTCCCGTAGCCCTGCACCGCGTCGACGTGGAACAGCGTCTCCGGGTTCTTTTCTTTAATGACCGCCGCGAGCTCCTCAAGGGGCTGAACGGATCCGATCTCGTTATTCGTATGCATCACAGAGACTAAGATCGTATTCTCTCTGAGCGCGGCCCGAAGCGCCTCCGGAGATACACGGCCATAGGAATCGACCTCCAGAAGTGTCACCTCATAGCCCTGCTCCGATAGCTCACGAAGGGGCATAAGGATCGCCGGATGCTCGATCCGCGTCGAGATCAGATGCCTTCCCCTTCGAAGATTGCTGTTGTTGCGGGCGACTCCGAGAATCGAGAGATTATCCGACTCCGTTCCGCCCGAGGTAAAGAGGATCTCCTGCTCGCTTACCTTCAAGCTGCCCGCGATGATCTCCCTTGCCCTCCTGACCGCTTTCTCCGCTTCAAAGCCCATATTATGCATACTCGACGGATTCCCATAGGTCACGTCCAGCAGCTCATCCATATATTCTCTGACCTCATCCGCGCATCTCGTAGTGGCGGAGTTATCCAGATAAACTTCCATAATTATTAACCCATTTCATACTTGTTGCTTCTTTTATTGATCTATAATCCGGCCCCGCAAACGCAATTCCAGTACGTTTGCTTTACCATAACCGACAGTAAATTTACATTCGCGAATATATCATATCTCCAGCAGGTACATCAGCCACGAAAGCACCGTCATCCCCGCGGTTTCCGTGCGTAGGATCCTTCGGCCTAACGTAATCTCGGAAAATCCGTTTTCTCTCGCAAGCCGGATCTCCCCTTCCTCAAAGCCCCCCTCCGGTCCGATCAGTACCGCGACAGAGGCTCCCGGGCGGATCTCATTGAGCAGCTTTCTTGTTTTTTCCATCGACGAGGTATCGCAGAGTTCATACGGAACCAGCCGGATCCCGATATTCTCCGACTCACAGTACCGCATAGCCTCCGGAAAGGATACGACGCTCTTTACCTCCGGGATGATCCCGCGCTTTGCCTGCTTGGCCGCCGCCTCCGAAATCGCGTTATATCGGGCGATCACCTTTTCCTGCTTCTTTACATCCAGCTTCTTTACCGACCGCCTCATATCAACAGGAATGATCTGATAGGCCCCTAACTCGACCGCCTTCTGGATGATAAGCTCGAACTTATCTCCCTTGGGCATCCCCTGAAACAGATAGATCCGGCAGGGCAGCTCAACATTCTCTTTCTTGATAAAGCGAACGGTCAGTCTCGCCTCCTTCGCTTCGTCATCATACTCGGAGATCTCACAGCGGTATTCCCGGCTTTCTGAAAAAATATGGTCCGGTTCCCGTTCCGGCAAAGGATCACTTGTATCTGGGCAGTTACACCCATCTACCGTATTATTTCGCAGAATCGCCGCAACTTCCTCTCCGGGCTTCAGCCGCAGGACATTCCGCATATGATGATAATCCGCTCCGGATACGACTACGAAGGTATCTGCCCAGTTATCAGCAAAGCCTCTTTTAATCTGTGATTCCTCTATAAAAAACTGGTACATAATGGTTCATCTATAGACACCGGATACGATCCTGCTCGCAAGCCGGGGCAGCACATTATCCAAAGCCACCCGTTACCCCTGATATCTTGCAATGATTCCGACCCATTCTCCCAGCCGGTTGATCTCAAGTATCTCAAAGCCTGCTTCTTTAACTTTCCCTGCGACAAGCTCTTCCTTATCATCTATGATCCCCGAAAGGATCAGGGTCCCGCCCGGCTTGATATGCTTTGTGATCTGAGGTGTCAGCGGGATTAGAACCTCCGCCAGGATATTCGCCGTCACGATATCATATTTCCCGTATCCCACCTGATCCTGCACCATAGGATCATCAATGATATTCCCTATGATCAGGCGGAAATCCTTCTGTTCTTTACCGGTATTTTCATAACATTTGTTATTGTCTGCTGCATCCAAACAAACAGCCTGTACCTGCCCAAGCCCATTTGCCTCAAAATTCTGCTTACAGGCATCGATCGCCGCTATATCAAGGTCCGTTCCTACTGCCTCGATTGCTCCGAACTTATAGGCCATCAGAGAAAGAATCCCGCTGCCCGTTCCGACATCCAGCATCCTGTCTCCCTGCCTGACATAGCTCCTCAGAGCCTCGATACAAAGTCTCGTCGTTTCATGCTTTCCCGTACCGAACGCTACTCCGGGATCGATACGGATCAACTCCTTTGAATTCTCTTCCGGCACATCCTCCCAGGAGGGAACAAACAGGATATCGCCGATGGTAAAGCTGTGGAAATACTGCTTCCAATGATTCAGATAATCCTCGTCGGGAAGCTCCTTCATCGATAACGTCAGCTCTCCTGCCTCTGTATACTCCTTAAGCTCGTAGAGAGCATTCCGAACGTTTTCTAAAAGGATCTCGTTATCCGCCTCCGCGTCGAGATAAAAGCTCACAAAGGCGGTATCTTCCCCGCTTCCCTCAAAGCCGTAGGTCCCTGAAAGCTCATCCGGCAGGATATCGACAAACATCGCCGCTTTATCGCTCTCGGATAACGGCGTACCGTCCTCGATCTCAACTCCCTCGACCCCGAGCTCATAAAGCGTTGCCGCAACGATATCCTCCGCTTCCGTTATTGTTTTTACCGTATACCTGTTATATTTCATACTTCGAGTCCTTCAAAAATAGTATAGCGAACGTACAAATACGTTCTTTTACTATGCGCAGAGCAATATCCATATGATTATATCTCGAATTTCCGCTATTATCAATGGAATAAAACTGATTCGGACAGCCCTGTCTTTCTTGCGATGAAGCCATGAAGAGGATATAATACCTGATATAAGGACCTATGTTTTCTATTACTTTTAAGGGGAGTGAGCATGAAAAAAACAGCGCTGATCATGGCGGGCGGAAGAGGTGAGCGCTTCTGGCCCCGAAGCAGAAAGAACCTTCCAAAGCAATTTCTGTCCCTGACCGAGGACGGAAAAACAATGATCCAGCTGTCCGTCGAGCGGCTGCTGCCGATCGTTGAGATTGAGGATATCTATGTTGCGACAAACCGCGACTATCTGACTTTAGTTAAAGAACAGCTGCCCGAGCTTCCGGAGGAAAATATCTTCTGTGAACCCGTCGGAAGAAATACCGCGCCCTGTATCGCCCTGAGCCTTGCCCATATCTCAAAAAAATACGACGACGCTGTCATGATGGTGCTTCCCTCAGACCATCTCGTAAAATACAGTTCTCTATACCTGACGACACTGCAGGATGCCTGCGAAGTCGCTGAGGAAGGCCCCAATCTTGTCACGATCGGCATTACGCCCGACTATCCGGAAACCGGCTACGGCTATATCAAATTTGTGAATAAGCTGGACAAAAGCAAAGGCCGCGCTTTCCCGGTCGAGAGCTTCGCGGAAAAGCCGGATCTTGAAAAGGCCAAGGAATATCTGGCTTCTGATGATTACCTTTGGAACAGTGGAATGTTTTTATGGAAGATTTCGACAATCTTAAGCTGTTATCAGGAATTTCTCCCGGAAATCTATCAGGGGATGGAAAAAATCCGAAACGCGGTCGGAACAGATGCGGAAAACGCTGTACTGGACGAGGTTTTTCCGAAACTCCCTTCGATCTCCATCGATTACGGTATAATGGAGCGCGCCGACAATATCTATACGATCCCCGGAACCTTCGGCTGGGACGACGTCGGCTCATGGTTAGCTCTGGAAAGGATCAAGAGATCCAATGAATTCGGAAATATCGTAGACGGCAATATCGTGACGATCGACACAAAAAACTGCATCATTCAGGGCACCGACAAGCTGATCGCGACCGTCGGCCTTGAGGATCTCGTCATCGTCGATACAAAGGACGCGACCCTGATCTGCGACCGCGACCATACGGCGGATATTAAAAAAGTGCTGGAAAATCTGAAAATCTGTAATAGAAATGAATATTTGTAAGCTACGAGTCGAGCCGGCCACATCCAATCGAGTAAAGGTGATGAAATCCCCTTACTCGCTGCGCGGCCCGCATCCGGCTTCAGCCGAAAAACTTCCATACGCGGGCCTGCGCATAAGAAAAGGACAACGATTTAAGCTTGCTTAAGAATCGCTGTCCTTTATTTTTATGGATGATTGGGCGCTCTGCTCACTCCAAAACTATATTTTCGAGATCAGTATCTTGTATCACACAGATAAACGTTTTTCCGTTGTTGATCTTGATCTCTTCGCCTTCCATGGTATAATAGCGGATCGGCGCCTGATCAACGTTTCCGTCCTTTGCGCTGCTCACATCTCTCTGCCAGGTTCCGACCGAGAATTTTCCCTTCGTACAGTACTGTATGATCCCGCCGGAATGACAGTCAAACGCCAGGTAATCCTTCTGGTCCAGCTGACTCCACTTATTATACTGCAGGATCACGTTATCATACGAAAGCTGCTCCCCGGTCATCTCATCGATCTGAGGTCCGCCGTACTGATACCGGTCGTACTTTTCCGTTTCCGGATTATACTCAAACCAGGGTTTATTGATCTTATAATTCGGCTCGATATGCACCGCGCTGGCGCCGGTATCGTTTGTCACGACCTCATTCAGCCCGCAGAACCGAAACTTCCCGGTATAGCCGTCGTAATGATCCTGACGATAGCCCAGCTTCTTGATCCCGGCCTCGATCCCCGCAGACGAGGTATAGACATTATGCGGAGCCTGGCGGTCCGTCGTCCGGTAAAAGCTGGTATCCCCCGCCTCGCCGAGTCCGTTCAGATTATCGACATAGTCCTGATTCAGAAGATCCACGGCATAAGCGGCCTGACCGAAATGCATATAGATCGCGTCAAACTCCAGTGCCGTGTATACAAAATACTCTCTACAGCTTCGAACCGACCCAATCTTGTCCAGATCGTCGTAATTCTCAAACAGACCCATCAGTCTGGTAATCCCGCCCTCTACGACATATTCATAAACTACATCGGCCCGGGAGATCCCGCACATCGGCTGCGCCGCCTCCAGGTTGTTCAGCATGATCGCGATCGGACGTCTGTTTCCGATCTTCTCATCTACCGGCAATCCGGAAAGATAACTCCGCATCATTCCCGGTTCCAGCTGATCGCCCTCCTCGGCTGCCTCACTTACTTCCCCTGAGGCCGGCTCAGAAGACTGCGCCGGCTCGTTCGTATTCTCCGTTTCAGATACCGTTGACGTTGAAGTTGACGCTGTTTCCGGCTCTTTTGTCCCGCCGCTGTTTCGTACTACGAGAAGAACCCCGATAATAACCAAAATAATTGCCGCTACCGCGGCAACCAGTTTTTTATTCATATTCATCCTCTTCCGCGGTCCTCTTACCGACCGCTCAGAAAACCCTTGTCATTCCTGCGATCCTGACCCGGGATCACACGGATTTATACTCCCCTCATTCCGAAGGAAACCCAACTTCTTGTGGCTCTTCTTCGAAACTGACACTAATTATAGTATATCCACTGGTATAAATCAACCTGTTATTTTAAAAATCTCCGAAAAAATCCGCCCCTCAGATCTTCATCTCAACAAAGCTGTCCGCGTAGGCGACCTCGTCGATCAGCCGCATCGTTTCAAGCGGCTCCTTTGGATCATAGGAAAAAACAAATCCCGACCCGTTTCCCGGCAGCCAGTCATAGAAGCTTCTCTTCGGATTCCCGAACCTTTCAAGCGCCGCCATAATCGTCCCGCCGTGGGCAAGGATCACGATCTGCTCTTTATCCCTCTCCCGAGAGACAATATCCAGGACCGCCTTCTGTACCCTTTCATTAAACTCCTCCCTGGACTCTCCGCCGGGGCATCTGCTCTCACAGTAATCCTCCACCCATTTCCGGTAGGCCGGATCGTTCTCCATCTCATCCGCAGTCCGTCCCTCAAAAGCCCCGAAGTTCATCTCATTCAGGCCCTGCACCCGGATCTTTTTTGCCCCCGGAAACAGGATCTCCGCCGTTTCAAAGCTCCTTTTAAGGGTGGAGACATAAACCTCCTCTGCCTCAAAATCCGCCCGGCACAGCTTTTTCTTTCCCTCTTCGGACAGCGGGATATCAAGGCTTCCCTGATATCTCTTTTCTTTATTAAAATTCGTCTCTCCGTGACGAATAAAATAGATCAACATAGAATAATTCTCTCATTACGCCTTCAGCCTTGCTTCGGGTAGCCGCGTGTTTTCCGCTTCCGACCGTTCTTCTTCGCTTCCGGACATCTTCCTTCCTAGAATAATATAAACCGGATTCTCTCCCTTCATCATATGCTTCTTCCCGGCCTTTTCCGAATTTGCCACAGTAAGTTCGGTGATCTCCGCCTGGAACCCGCGGTCTCTAAACCACGCAAGCGCCTCTCCTACAGTTTCGAGGGTGATCGCGGTAAGGCAGATCTCGACATTCCCATACAATTCGCAAACCGCGTCAAGGATCTCCGCCAGATTTCCGTCGCTTCCGCCGATAAAGACCTTATTGACCCCGGCTCCCTGCAGCTCCTCATAAAGAGCCTCCGGCGCTCTTCCCTGTATGATACAAAGATTCCAGGCTCCGAAATGCTTTCTGTTCTCACCTAAGAGCCGGATCCCCTCCTCCTCCTCCTTTTCGATCGCAAAAACCCGGCCGGCCTGCATCGAAAGCTCGATGCTCATCCCTCCTGTTCCTGCTCCGATATCTAAAACTGTATCCTTCTCATTGAGCTGCAGTGCAGCCATAACAAGCGCCCGGATTGTTCGCTTCGTCATCGGACGCTCTCCCCGGACAAATTCTTTATCTGGGATCCCCGGGCTGCAATACGGATAATGCCTCGGAGGATAGATCAGAAGTACAAGAAGACCCTTTCCCTCCCTGTCGTTTAAATCCTGTAAAAGCTTTCCGACACTCCCCCTTATGATCTCCTCTTTCTCCGGGTAGGACAGATCGGTCCCCACTGCTGCCGCAAGCTCTGAAAGCCCGGCCTCGGCTAACTCCCTCAGTACATTGATTGCGCCCCGGATACTGCCGGTCAGCAGAAATACAGGCTTTCCCCTGCAGATCTCCTTCAGGACATTGCAATATTTTCCATGCGAGGACAAGAGCAGCCAGTCCTGCCAGTCCTCCTTCAGCCTTGCCGCAAAATACTGAAGGCTGGAGATTCCAGGAACAAGCTCACAGGACAGCCCCTCCTTTATAAGCAGCTCATTGAGCTTTCCCGCCCCCGAATAGAAGCCGCTGTCGCCGCTGTACAGCACAGAGATACAGGGCTTCTCTGAAGCTTCGTCGACAAAAGTATCCTCCTGCCGGAGCTCTAAGCCATCTTCCCGCTGGGGCTCTAAGCCACCCTCCTGTTGGGGCTTTAAGCCACCCTCCTCCTGGGGCTCTAAGCCATCTTCCCTCCGAAGCTTTAAGATCTGCTTCAGCGCTTCCTCCGTATAGGTTTTTACAACAATATATTCCCTCTGGACGGCTTCTTCCGCTTCCGCTTTTCCGCTGTCGCAGGCTCCGATCGTCTCGATAAAAGCCTGCACTCCCCTAAGCACCCGTTCCGTTCCCAGAACAAACGCCGACCTTTTTATTATCTGTACCGCCTCTGTTGTAAGACACTCCCCGGCTCCGGGACCGCAGCCGATCAGAAAAATCTTCATAATAGAACCCTCAATACAGCTTCACTATTGATTATTTTTATGCTGCGTTAGCTATCCAGCCATATCCCTGTATAGCCATATCCACAAAATGGTTCAGCAGCAATGTAATCTTCGACTGGAATGCTTCTTTATCATAGCTCTCAGGCAAATCAGCGTCCAATGATGACTGTATAGCATCTTCTCTCAGATCGTGATCCATCTGGGTTTCAGGAGTACCGACATAACGGCTTGTCAAAGTCGAAAGCACAAACCATTTCTGTACATAATGCTTGATATCAGTCTTAGTCACTTCGCCAGATCTCTGAAGAATAAGGAACAGCGTGTAACAGAAGTCTAATGTCATCTTCGAACGAAGCAGCTTCGGCGAGATAAAGCCTGCGGAGCGAATAGCAAGAACGAAGTTTTTAAAGCTGTACTCGTTCATGAAATTCATAACGCCAGTACTCAGCTTATCAAAACTTTCAGCCTCGATCTCTTCTGTATAAGTACGAGTTTCAAAATCACGACCAGACAGCAGGCTTACCAGCCGACCAAGACGACCTCTGGTAAACATATGCATGAATGATACACGAAGCATATCGTTGTAATCAGGATCGTAGATATCGTCATAATCATTCTGTAACCACGCCAGTTTCGGCGCATAAACCGACTGCATGAACTTCTTATGTGTACCTCCTTGGCAAGTCAATATGCTGTTACATTCATTGGTTCCAGGAACTCTTCCTATAATACCTCTCCTGGTGATGTAGGTTCTAAATCCATCATATAGTTCACCTCCATACAATTCTATTGTGTATTAACATATTTGTTAATATTCTGGTTGTAAATTCTATATTTTACGCTGTGTTAATATTCATATTCTACGGATTTCACCTCGTTTTTAAGCAAACAGGTATCAAAAAGGTATCACAACGGTTTTACATATTCCGTGTTTTCTCGTATGCCCACTCCATATATAACGGAACCATTCTGAACAGGAAGCTGTTTTCCATCAATTCCACGATCAACTCCTGTATCGTGAATGGTTGATACCCATACCCGCTAATCTCTTCCACATAGTGATCAAGCTTATCCTTCTTTATGGCTCTGAAAAACTTTTTTGTATCCTTATTTGCTAC